>CAZPFM010000141.1:0-6652 GCA_964585845.1 uncultured Bacteriovorax sp. | reverse complement strand
ATCGTGTATTTGGTAACTTATCTGTGAGTGGAGTTCCGAGAGAGAGTGAACAGGTTCGGACGGATAAAAGATGGCTGGGAAGGAGAGACTCGAACTCTCGACCAACAGATTAACAGTCTGCTGCGCTAACCAACTGCGCCACTTCCCAACTCAGAGTCAAAGGTCTGTATTTTATAATCCCTGGCCTATTTTTTGTCTAGATTCTTTTTATCCTAATACTCAGGAATCATAGGCATTAAAAAACTCAAGTTTTCCTCAAAACTGACCGAAAAGGTCTGTTATAAGGGAAGTAGGCATGGCCAGAAAGTCATCAATTCTCAAGGCTTTTAATCTTTTAGGTCCATCTGAGATACTAAAAATCGCCCATGTCCTGGGTGAGTGGTCTCCCTCGTTAAAAAAGGTCGCCGGAGACGATTTGGTGGTCTGGGATGATGCTTCAGCGCATCCTCCAAAAGAGAAGACCGCAGAGATCATTCCTTTTCCGGAAAAAAAAGAGGCGCGGGAAATCCCTCTCGAACCCCTTCATCAAGAAACCCCACAAGGGGAGAGTGAGAAATCCCACATCTATTCTTCTGAGTCTTTGTTGATGAGCCGGGAGATGAGTCACCGGGCCCAGGAGAATATGACCAAGCTTACGGCGAGGAAGGGCTATCAGGGCTCATCCGAAATTCTCATGCTGAAATCAAAAGACTTAAGTGGGAAGAGTAAGACTGTCTTTGCCTCAACGAAGGGTATTCTCGTCGATAAAAAACTCGCCTAAGAAAAAGGAATCGCTGTCACTTTCTGTGGAAGGGTGAGACCGAGTTCCTTCACGATCTGAGGATCGATGGAAACCTGTCCGTCCCCGTGAACCTGCAGCTTCGTTCTCACAGCATAAAAGTCATGACCTTCAACTTCAAGTGAGACAATCACTTCCTTGGCCTGCTCGGGGTTAAATCCTTTATTCGTGATCAGAACACCCGTGATTTTTTCTTTGATGGGCTTAATCTCTTTCAGAGGACAGCGGTAATGAGGTCCTCCGTCAAAAGGATCGACTTCGTAGGTGTACTTAAATCCAATGGACTCAAGCATCCGTCGCACAGGCTCGGTGTCCTTGCCCACTTTACCAATGGATTCCCTGGCTTCCATGGGAAGAAGAGTTTGGTAGATGTTCTCTGAGGGATAAAGACTGAGAATGAATTCCTTATTACTTCGGCTCAGGATATCGGCTTCAGTGTAATGCATATTCATGAATTTTCGGCCAATGGCTTCCCAGAGCGGGGAGTTTCCGTATTTATCCAGGGGTGGCATGAGTTCGGAGTGCACCATAGGCTTAAATCGCTCAGGCCTTTGGGCCATATAAAGAAAACGCACAAAGGAGAGTTGCTTTCCAAGTTTTTCCGAGTGACCACGGAATTCCGGATCAAGGATAAGACCGCCAATTTCGGTGGGGCCATTGTAGTCAAGTCCGAGCTTAAGTGTGCCGTGGACAAAGCCCGTGTTGATAGTCTGAGAGAATTTCGATTCCTGACCAACGCTCAGATAGAAATGGGGTTCATCCTCAGTTCCGTGCTGCGCATGGATCATGGAGACACCGAGGATCTGACCAGACTCAAAGTCCTCAAGGACGAAGATATAATAGTTTTTAAAAAGTTCCTTATCCGGAGACTTAAAACTCTTCATGGAACTTTGAATTTTCTGACTGATGAGATCTTCATCTGGTGGCAGATTGATGAAGACTAGAATCGTACTGAGCTGGTAGAGATCTTTTAAATCTTTCGGCTGAACGGACCGGAGTATGTACATTGGTTTCTCTCTGAATCATTCTTTAATAGATGATTCTCCAAGGGCGCACTAGACCCGACGCGCAATATGCCTAATAAAAGGTTTCTCACCTTGATTTCCATGGGGCCCTCAAGGGATAATAGCAGCCTACTTGGAGGATAGTTTCATCGAGGACGTGTTCAAAACATTCCGGGAATTTTACGACCAAAAAGATTACGCAAATGCGGAACTTTTTCTGAGAGAAAATACCGATGCCATGCCGGCCGGAGTCTGGAATTACAATCTCGGAACTGTCCTGGCCCGGAAGAATGATCTTCCCCTGGCTCGATTCCATTTCCTTCAGGCCAAGAATTTGGGTTTTCGGACTGAGGGTCTCGAAGAGAATCTACAGTACGTTGAAGAAAAACTGGAAATTCCTAAATGGGAAGCTCCGCTTTCACTTGAAGACTACTCCAAGAAGACAGCACTCTGGGCACAGGGTGGTTTCTTCACTACTCTCGCACTTGTGATACTTATTATGGGGATTATCCACTTCATGAGAACAAAGCTTGCGAGGCTCATCCCGCTCTACGGACTCATGATGCTTATCCCTTTGGGAATGAACTTCTGGGTGGAAAGCTGGGAAAGTTATCTGGTGAAGGATAGTCAGCTTGTTATGGAAGGTCCCTCAGCGATCTTCTCTCCGAAAGGAGAAATACCTGCAGGAGTGAGAGTCCTCACGAAAAGAAGAGGGGATTGGCTCAAGGTCATTTACCCTTCCCGTTTTGAAGGATGGATTCGGAATCAGGGCTTAATTAGTTTGGAGAATGATAAATGAGTTACGAAAAAGATATTATGGAAAAGATGGAATCTGGTGAAGGTCCTTCGGATCGCCTGGACATTCCCATTCTTAAATACCTTTGGGATGCAAGCCCACTCTCCTTTGGATCAAAGGAAAACTATCACGAGTTCTTTAAGAAAATTTCGGTTCTGAGCTCATTCTCAGATAATGAAGTACGTATCTTTACGAAGTACCTTCATCGAAGAGAATTCTCTTCTGATGAAATCATTTTTCGCCAGGGGGACTCTGGATACGGATTCTATTTTATCTTTAATGGTTCCGTGAATATCTACGCCTCCCAAAAACCGAACTCCGAAGACCTCGGCGACCTTGTGATTCGTCTTGAGAAGCGTCAGTACTTTGGTGAAATGGGACTTCTTGAAGAATTTAATCGAAGGAGCGCTTCGGTGGTCGCAGCGGAGAACACAGTTCTCCTCGGAATCTTTAAGCCGGATCTCGACCGCATGCTTGAGCTTCATCCTGTAATTGGAGCGAAGTTTCTTCGAGAAACCGCTCTCATCATGGCCAATCGGATGGGGCAGCTCACCCGTGACATCATCAACCTCAAGAAAAAAGTCCGTGAACTGGAGCAGAAGATCTAAAGTATGAAACGAAACCAAAAGATTAAGCTCTATCTTTTCTCGATGATGGTGGCCCTGACTTTAGGGTTCGCGCTTCTTTTCCCGCGTCTGACATTGCCTTTTGGCTTCTCCTACATCATCTACCTTATGTTAAGACCTTTGACGGTGAAGCTCACCTCTGGGCCTATGAAGCAGCGGGGTCTTTTCTTTGGTCTTCTCGCCCTTGGGCTATTCTTTCTGATGTTCCCGTTCCTTGCGACGATCTACAACACAGAAACTGACCTCATGTCTCTTTCTCAGAAACTGCCGGCGGTTCAGAAGATTCTCCAGGATAAATTCTTCCTCATTAAAGTAAAGTTCTTCGAGAAATACGGAATCCGCCTAAACCTGGATCCTGTGAACTACATGGTCAGTAAGGCAGAAGTTTACGGAACAAACCTTCTGGCGACGATTCCGGCCTACCTCTCTTCGATCTTTGAGTGGCTTCTCTTAGTTCCTCTCTTTCTTTACTTCTTTTTCCGGGAGAGTTCGCACTTTAAGCAACTTATGATGACGGCGATTCCCAATCAGATCTTTGAAAAAGCCTACGTGCTATCGTCTCACTTCAATACGAAGTTCTCTGAATACATTATTGCAAAGTTCATTGAGGCAACGATCGTTGGAACCCTCATCACGGTTTCACTTTTGGTCATCGGTTTCCCGTATCCCTTTATCCTGGGTTTCATTGCCGGTGTGACAAATATTCTACCCTACATCGGACCCATCATCGGATTTTTGCCAGCTTTCTTCATCGCTCTTCTTTCTCAGGATCCGGATATCACCATGTGGGGGATGATCATTGTTTATGGGATCGCTAACCTCATCGACATGGTCCTGGTATTTCCTCTTCTAGTTTCCAAGATTGTTAACCTCCATCCGATCATTGTCGTTGTGAGTATCATTGTGGGCTCACAGCTCGGAGGAATTATTGGGATGATCGTCATCATCCCGTTTATTGCGTTTTTCAAAATTCTTTTCAAAGAAATTTATAAGGATCTCTCGGTACAAGTATGAAATCTCTCTTTCTCGTCGCTCTTGTTTTTTTAATCAGCTGCTCTTCGGATAAGCCCAAGGGTAAAACAGAAGCTGAAATTCTCTATAAGGAAGCCCAGGACCTCATCAAATCCGAGCGCTTTATCCTGGCGACAGAGAAGCTTAATCTCATCAAGACCCAGCATCCTTATTCGTTTTACGCTACTCCGGCCGAGCTTCTTGCGGCCGATGTTCTTTTCTATCAGGAAAACTACATCGAAGCGGCAGCGGCATACCTTCTCTTCCGGGACTTTCACCCTCGCCATGAGAAAATCGCCTACGTGATTTTCCAGATCGCCGAATCCTACTATAAACAAATTCCAAGTACGATCGACCGTGACCTGGAACCAGCTCTTGAGTCTATGAAGTACTACGAGGAGATCATCCAGAAGTATGGGGACAGTTCTTATAAACAAGAGGCCATGGAGAGGATGAAAGAGGCCCGGAAGATGCTCCGTCAGAAAGATCAGTACATCGCAGACTTTTATTTCAAAACCAAGGAATACGGAGCTGCAAGGTACTGGTATCTCGATATCCTTGAGAATCATCAGGAAGCGGACATTCGGTCTCACTCAGGTCTTAGGACGGTCCTCGCCTCAGCGGCCCTGAAAGAATGGGAAGCCTGTATTGATTACGCGGAAAAGTTTGGAGCATTGGTTGAAAAAGGGGATAAAAAAACCCTAAAATCAACTAAGGCCAAATGTCAGAAAGAACTTAAGTAAAGGATTGAAATGGATCTCAAGCAGAGCGATCTTCTTAAAAAAGCAAAGCAAGCTTTCCAGAACAACGATCTTAAAACCGCGAGTCTCTTTCTCAACGAAGTCATCGAAAATAATCCAAATTCCACTGAGGCTTTCTTTTATCTCGCTAACGTCTTTCACCTTCGGGGTGAGCTCGGAAAAGCGGTAAAAGGATTCCAACGCGTTCTGGAGCTTGATCCGAATCACACCGACGCTGCGATCTCACTTTCCGTGATCTTCAATGACATCGGAAAGTATGAAGAGGCCAAGGCGATCTTTGAGAAGGCCAATTCTCAGGTGAAGAATACGACCACCCAGGGTCTTTCTGATCCCCATCTCAATAAGAAGTTTTCTCTGAAGCATTATGAGATTGCAGAGATGTATGCCTCGTACTCTCGGACAGAAGAAGCACTCTTTGAATATAACAAGGCCGCTAATCTTGATCCTGATAATCTTGAGATCCGGATTAAGATCGCTAAGACCTATACCAAAAAAGGTTTCACATCGAAGGCATTCGAAGAGCTTAAGCGCTTAAAGAATGAGCATCCAGGTTATATGCCGGCACGGATCGCTCTTGGTCTTCTCTATTATGGAAACGGAAACGTTATTGAAGCTCAGGCCGAGTGGCAGAATGTTTTAAGCCGCGAGCCTCAGCACCCGGAAGCCCTCATGTATGTAAATCTTTCGAAGACGGCCACGGAAACAACTGTTCATCTCTAAGAAACCCATTCAAATTCTGGAAATAAAAAAGCCCTCTTTAAGAGGGCTTTTTTAGTATCGAATGTAATCTAGATTAAGCTTCGAGATTTCTTGTCTCGTTGATGGCCGGACGATTGTTCGTCTTCATCTCACCTTCGAGGGCGATGCTAGAAGAGATATTCGTTCTCTTGGCGTCATCAGAAGAGAAATTCACGATGTAGGTCTTAAGCTCGCGGTACATCTCGTGCTTCACTGAAAGCTTAGAGTCCTGAAGAACGATCTGCTTACCAACTTTAGCAGCAGAGTTAATCACGATCGGAGCTTTTAAGTTCGCAGACATCTCAGTTACGTTCGCAGGGATCGTAAGGATGCTGTAGAGCTTCGCAGAATTAAGAGAGTTGAGTTCAAGGCCATTGAGATCAGCTGGTAAAAGCTTCGCGATATAATCTGGCTTGAAAATTTTTGGTTCGATGATTGGGAAGGCAACCTTCTCTTCCTCAGTGCTCTGGAGCCAAAGGATGAGGGTGCTATCACCTGGATCAACAACGAAATATTTTTTCAGATGCTCAAAACCGAGAAGACCTTCTGAGAAGGTGATGATGTCGGTTGGGTTAACTTCCAGTTCCCCAAATCGCGTGGTTTTGATTTTCACTGTGTTTCCTCCAAAATGAAATGGTAAGGTATTCTTACCATAGCACTTTGATGGTATCAGTCAAACGATTAAATGATCAAGGAGGAAAATTATTTCTTCTTCAGCTCTTCGCCTAAACGGGCGATGTCTGACATGCTGGCCTGTACGGCTTCAGTGTTTTGATCCTGGATGGCCTGATAAACTTCTTCTCTGTGAATTTTCGTCTCTTTAGGAGCCTTAATCCCTAAGCGAACTTGCTTACCTTTAATTTGCACCACGACAATTTTGATATTGTCATCTATAGCGATGCTCTCTCCTAGCTTCCGTGTCAGAACCAGCATGGTTG
>CAZPFM010000140.1:0-6694 GCA_964585845.1 uncultured Bacteriovorax sp. | reverse complement strand
CCCTTGTCCCAGAGTCCTTTAAAAACCCACCAGACTGATTCCATGAAGGTGAGGTCCATGGTTTTATAATCGTTTTGAAAATCCACCCAGCGGCCAAGACGGGAAATTGTTTTCTCCCACTCATTCACGTAACGGTCGACGATACCCCGGCACTCATCATTGTATTTTTTTACTCCGTGAAGAGCGACGAAGTCGGAGGCCGACATCTGAAACTTCTTATCGATCTCTTGCTCGATGGGAAGACCATGGCAGTCCCAGCCAAAGCGGCGGTCCACGTAAAAGCCACGCATAGTGAAATAGCGGGGAACGATATCCTTTAGCGTGGAGGCGACGATGTGGCCGTGGTGGGGAAGACCAGTAGCAAAGGGAGGCCCGTCGTAGAAGATGTAGTTTTTCCCACCCTTCGTTTTTTCCAGGGACTTTTTGAAAATCTGATTCTCATTCCAGAACTTCAGGATGTTTCTTTCCGCTTCCGGGAAAGAGAAATTTTCATTGGTGTTCAGAGTCTCAGGGGTCTCCATGGGGGCTCCAGCAATTTCGAGGGGTAAATTAAGCCCATACTTTAGCAGAGAGGAGGGAGATCGTAAATTTTCAAGGACTTCCTCCGAGGAGGAATATGAGGTTTATTTTATGATTAGAGCGTTTCAGTCGGCTTTTGCCCTGAGTCTAATTCTCCTTTCGTTTCAGACCGGCCTCTGCGCTGAGGAGATGGATGCATTCCTGGGCCTGGAATCCGAGGTTCTGCCCGAACTCAAAGGGGAGCAGCGTTTTACCCCGGAAAATCTCCATTCGGATCCCAAGTGGAACATCAAACCTGAAAAGACCTTTCTCGATAAAGATCCTCTGAAGGGTCAGACTTATTCCAT
Organism: uncultured Bacteriovorax sp.; assembly: GCA_964585845.1. GTDB lineage: Bacteria > Bdellovibrionota > Bacteriovoracia > Bacteriovoracales > Bacteriovoracaceae > Peredibacter. The sequence continues at coordinate 5,828 of CAZPFM010000140.1, read as the reverse complement.
CATCCCCTGGAAGGGGATTGATCCTGAGAAGTTCTTAGATATTGAGACCTGGCTTGTTGAGCGGGCAATCAAAGATAAAAATCCTGACTGGCAAATCCGCCTCCGGGATCTTCGTCACCAGGAGCTGGTGGGCAAGGTCCTTCAGTGCAAAGGAAAGTGTCCGGTTTACCGGGGAGAAAACCCGGCCGATGTTCAGCACCTCTCCCGGATTCTGGAAGGAGATGAGGTCCACACGGAAAAAGACTCAGTCTTATGGATCTATCTCATGGACGGAACTCTTCTCCGTATGTCCGGTGAAGCCTCCATTTCCTTTCACGAAATTAACTTTGTTAAAGACCGGGTCTTCTATGTGGCCCGCTTGAATTATGGGCATGTCTTCATTCATTCCCGGAGCGGAGAAGAGTACAAGCTTGAAAATGGTCCTGAGACAGACGCGTATTCTCTCCCCTTAATGGTGAGAGAGGCCAATCAGGAGTATTTTGAACGCAAGCGGTATGCTCGTCAGACAGATTTTGAGCACCTGAAGGAATTAGCGGATCTCGATGAAGGTGCTATCAAGGAACAGGTGGGTACCATCAATGAGCTCAGGAAAAAAAACGATTGGTTTTTAAAGTCCCAGTTCATGCTCGTTGCACCCAATGTCACAATCTTTGCCGAAGATTCAAGTTTTGATGTTCTTCATGTCCAGGGGGATAAAACCTATTTTCAAAATCGCACGGCGGACTTGAGTAAACTCAAATTCTTCCTGCGGGGTTACACCAATACTGAGACCTTTGGAACAGAGGTGAGTCAGTGGCATGAAGTGGCCAAAGAGGGTCGTGAGTTCAATCTTATTTCTGAAAAAAAGACTCCAGGTGAGCTTCAGATTTCTGCCCTTCTCACAAAGAGAATTAAAACCATGGAACTTGCCCGGGAGATCTGGCTTGATAAGTTCTCCATGCCGCTTCTGACTTCCCTGGAAACGCCAAAGATCCTTGCGACTAAGGGTGGCTATAATCTCTGGGGAGAGGAGATTGAGCGGCGAATTGATTTTCTAAAGGAATACACCCGCCGGGTAGAAACAACTCAACTACGCTCTCAGGAAAATCTCTACGCCCGTCTTCGTAAAGCGGGAGAACTCAAAGAAGAAAAGCTCTCCCAGGGTCATTATCGAAAGGCCCTTCACGAATACCTCTGGGGTCTAAAGACTCGTTACAATGTTAAAAAACTCCAGGTTCGTGAGTTCAATGATCTTCAGTACTATGTGTGGATTCTAAAAAATGGAAAACTCTAAACTTAAATTGATCCTGGCCAGCGGCTCTCCCCGCCGGAAAGAACTTCTCTCTCATCTTAAGCTTCCTTTTGAGAAGCTCAGCCTCGATATTCCAGAGGACTGTGACAAAAGTGAGCCGCGAACCTATTGCGCAGAACTCTCAAAGCGCAAAGGCAGGGCCGTGGCCGAAAAGATCCTGGCCGAGAGAGAAGGGGCGTTTCTGATTGTCTCGGCCGACACCATCGTCGCTCACAAAAATAAAATCTATAATAAGCCTTCCAGTGTGGATGAGGCGCGGGAGTTTCTTCAGGAGCTCTCTGGCCAGACTCATTCTGTCTTCACGGCCGTAACCTTAAGCCTTGTGCTTAAAAATCAAATCACTGATCACACCTTTGTGGATGAATCCCGGGTGAGTTTCGATTCCATTTCGCCGGAAATCATGGAGCTTTATCTTTCCACAGGAGATTCTCTGGATAAGGCCGGAGCTTACGGAATCCAGGGGCCTTCTTTGACTTTCATATCTTCGGTTGAGGGCTCTTACTCGAATGTGGTAGGATTTCCTCTGAGTCGCTTTGTCAAAGAAGCTGAGGGTTTTCTTCAGCAACATTTCCGGGAAGTAAGATCATGGTTAGAACTTTTCTAGTACTTTTTTTTATCTCCACCGGAGCTTACGGGCAGATCTTTGGATTCGGGGAAGAGAAATTTAAAAGTGCGATTCCTGAGCTCTCAAAAAAGCTCCGGTCTTTAGAAATGAAGACGGGACCTCAATTTGAAGAAGAGTTCAACAAAGCGATTAAGGATATTCAGAACGCAGTGGAAGAGGAAAAACTTTTCTGCTCTGGCGAAGCTGCCAATACAGAGGGTAAGACTCTAGGGAAAGAGCAGAAGGAACTCTGCTTTAGAGAACTCAAGAAGCATTACCTGGAAGCCATGGATGTTGTTTTTATTTTAAAGAAAAAATACCTCGAGCTTCTTCACTCTGAGCACATTGAAAAACTCACAGAAGTTCAGAAGAAGCTCGCTAAAGACATCGAAAAGAATTTCTAGCGCTTCTCAGCTTCAGACTTTGCAAAGTTTGTAACGGCCGTCTTAGGCTTAAAAGAGCGTAGGGCAACCATCGAGCGCATCGGTCTGAGGCTTTTTGGCTTTGCCTCAGTCGTAGCGACTGGAGTTTTCGGGGAGCTTGCTGGGATGATCGTTTCTTTCGTTTTCATAATGACCTCGGGTTGTAGAAGCAAATTGCTCTAACCCTCAGTCATCTATCTAGAACCGGGGGTCGAGCGGTTGTTTGTTTTTGAACAACACATCTCTCCTGTTTAAATGTACATATCCTGTCGGTCAATCCGTCTTCAAACTTAAAGGCATGAGTGCACGATCAGAATGCTCCTAGTATAGCACCAGGATGAAGGGGAGACAAAAACTAGGGAATATTTTCCCGGACCTCCCTTTAGGTGCCCATTTTTCAGAACAGGTTAAGATAGAGGGGTTGTAATTTTCATAGGTTAGGCAATATGCAGATCTCATCCTTTCTTGTTCTCCTGCTCCTTATGAGCTGTTCCACTTTCCGTAAGTGGGGGATCCGGAGTGCCACTCCGGTCTTCACCGAAGCAAGTTCATTGAATCTTTATGAGCGAAACTGGGAGTTCTTTGCGAAGTCCGCTCCCGCTAATCTCAAGCTGACAGAGATTCTCTATCTGGAAGATAAGAACAATCTCGAGATGCTGGGGATACTCATCAAGGGCTATGCGGGTTACGCCTTTGCTGTTCCGGAAACTCTTTATCTGGACGCTCGCCTCAGCGGCAAAGAAGGTGATGAAGAAAAAGCGGATGCCATTGATTTCTACACTCGTGCTTTTGATTACGGAGTCCACTATCTCTCCTTGAAAGATATCAAGGCTTCCGATCTTCTGACCCTTCCGGAAGATAAGCTCATCAAAAAACTTAACGCAGAACTCGATGAAGATGATCTTCTGGCTATCTTCTACCTCGCTCAGTCCTGGGGAAGCCTGATTAATCTTCAAAAAGATAATATTGGTCTTGTCTCACAGGCACCCAGAGTCAAGATTCTCGCTGACTTTGGTTGTAAGTTAGATCCGGATGCTGAGAACGGTTTCTGTGATCTTTTTTCTGCCCAGTATGATGCTTCGAGACCCCGGGTGCTGGGAGGGAATCCCGCCCAGGCCCTTGAGACTTATAAAAAGGCTTTTGAGAAGTACCCGAAGAATCTCCTTATCCGGCAGAGCTATATTGAGCAGCTCATCGTTCCCGCTATGGATGAAGAAGCTTTCGCTAACCAGGTCGAGATCCTCACTGCCGAATTTAAAGACTGGGAGAATCTTGACCGGGAAGAAATGATGGATAAAAGCTCCTTTGCCAAATCAAGGGAGATCAATCTCTTCAACGCTATTGCCAAGAAACGTTTTGAAATTATTCTTAAGCATCGATCTAAGATCTTTTAAAGGAATCCCATGACTTTTGCGACACTCATTTTCACTCTTCTTTTTAGTGTTTCCCTGAAGGCCGCCACTCAGCTCAAAATCGCTGCTTTAGTTCCTGAAGGGACAAGCTGGGGCAATAACCTGAAAAAATTCTCACAGGAAGTGGAAGCTGCCACCAAGGGTGAGGTCAAGGTAAAGGTCTATTACGGTGGAGTGGCAGGAGATGAGCCGGATGTTCTTCGAAAAATCCGGATCGGTCAGTTTCAGGGAGGTGTTTTTACCGGTAAAACTCTGGGGGATATTTTCGGTGATGTCCGGGCGATGGAAATCCCATTTACTTTCTACGCTGATCAGAAAAAGGCTTCTGAGACGTTAAAAAAACTCGCACCAAAATTTAATGAAGGACTTAAGGCCAAGGGATTTACGAACCTCGGTTACTATGAACTTGGACCCGTCTATCTTGTCACCACCAAGAAAGTGACAAATCTTGAGGAACTTAAGGGAATTAAGATCTGGGCATGGCAGGGAGATGAACTCGTGAAGGCCATGATCGAGTCCTTAGGATTAGTCTCAACTCCCCTGGCCCTTCCGGATGTCCTCTCATCACTTTCTACAGGGATCATCGATGCAGCTTACGCCCCACCTGTGGGGATCATCGCTCTTCAATGGCACACTAAGATTAAGTATCTGGTGGATTTTCCCAGTGCCTTTTCAATCGGAGCCCTCCTTGTTTCAAACAAGGCATGGGGAAAGATTAAGCCTGAGCATCAGAAAAAAGTTCTCGAACTCTCACAGAAGTATGTCACTGACACTAACGTGACATCCGCCGAAGAGAATGAAGCTTCAAAGGCGCAGATGAAAAAATCCGGAGTGGAGTTTGTCTCCTTTCCTGAAGCGGATTATAAGAGGGCTTCCTCTCTTAGGTCTGAAGTGATCAAAAAAGTTCAGGGACGTCTCATTTCCCCCAAAATGATTCAGTCTCTGGAAAGCGAAATGAAATAATGAAGTTCATCAAGGGCATCGATCAATTCCTGGAGAGCTTAAGTAGAGGAGGACTCATCCTTGGCTTTGGAGCCATCCTACTTCTCTCGGTTCTGTCCATCGCCCTACGCTGGATGGGTGAGAGCCTTCTTTGGATTGATCCCTTGACCCGTCATCTTGTTTTCTGTTGCGCCTTCTTCGGAGGATCCCTTGCCACAAGTGCAGGAGTCCACATCCGGATTGACCTCGCTTCAAAGATCCTTGAGCAGTTCAAGTCTTCTCATCTTAAATTTTTTCATCGATTGATCCTTCTTGGCTTTAGCCTCATCGTCTGTCTTGTTCTCACTAAAGCGAGCTGGGATTTTTACCTCTCTGAAAAAGAATACGGCTCACCGGATTTCCTGGGGATCCATAGTTCTGTTCTAGTGGGAATTATTTTTGTCGGAGTGGGGCTCATTGCCCTCCGCTTCTTTAACCGAATCCTCATCCTTATATTTGCCGGAGAAGAAATTGAGCACGCTCCTCTTTAGCCTCATCTTTCTCTTTGCACTCCTCGGTGCTCCGATTTTTTCGGTTATGTCGGCCTTTGCTCTGGCGGCCTTTCATTTTGCAGGAATTGAAATGTCGGCCGTTGCCGTTGAGATTTATCGCCTGGCAAGTGCACCTACGGTCCTCACCATTCCTCTTTTTACCTTCGCGGGCTATGTGCTGGCCGAATCCAAGGCCCCCATTCGTCTTCTCCGTCTCTCTGAGGCCCTCCTTGGCTGGCTTCCGGGGGGAGTGGCGATCGTCTGTCTCTTTGTGTGTGCTTTTTTTACTGCCTTCACAGGAGCTTCAGGGGTCACGATCATTGCTCTGGGTGGTCTTCTTTATCCGATTCTCATCGAAGAAGGGTACTCTGAGCGCTTTTCATTGGGTCTCATCACGACCTGCGGTTCTTTAGGACTTCTCTTTCCTCCGAGTCTTCCGATCATTCTTTACGGCATCATCGGAAAGGTCGATATCGATGATCTTTTTTTAGCGGGGCTTGTGCCTGGACTTGTGCTCATAACGGTTTTAGGAAGCTACGCTATCTTTGAGGGGAGATCGATTGATAAAAAGCAGAAGAAATTCTCATTTGCGGCCGTCTTGCCTGCGCTCTGGGGCGCTCGCTATGA
>CAZPFM010000139.1:0-6699 GCA_964585845.1 uncultured Bacteriovorax sp. | reverse complement strand
AAAATTATGCGCCTTCCATACTCCTCATTGACTCAGATCCCCGAACGATTGCGGCAATCAAGAATGCTCTCACAGTCGTGACTGATCGAACGGAGATTTTATCAAAGGATATCGCCCTGGAGAATACCCTTCAGAATCTTCGTCCTGATATTGTCTTCGTTAATTTCAATCTTGACCAACGCCGAAAGAATCTCGAAATTAAAGATGCTCTTTTGGCACTTAACCCCGAGCTTGAGTTTTTCGCCTACACTGATTCCGCTGACCCAGTACTTATCGCCCACACTCTTGAACTCGGCTTTAGGGACACTTTCCTTCGGCCATTTGATCCCGACGTCATCTGCACAAAGATCAATCGTGTAGGGACATCCAGAGTCTCAAAAGGTATGGAGCTCAGCTTTACTCCGGTAAAACCTCCTCGTCCTGCTTCTCTGTCGGTATCTCTTAAACTTTTGGCCATCGATGAGGGTGGCTTTCATTTTAGTTCGAAGTGCTTCATATCCAAGGGTACAAGTTTCACTTTCTCAGGGAAGATCCCCCAGCAAATTTTCCAACAATCGGGGATTGAACTTATCATTTCAAGTTCAGAGAGAGGGACAAGCCCGTCGGAATTCGTCTACTACGCTGAAGCTCGTGTTCCGACAAAGGATCAGCAAAGTGCTTTACGACATTTCCTGCTGAGTAAACAGTAATGGGAAAAACATTCAAAGGTAAAATGAGATATGTAAGTGCCGGCGCTTTTGTGGCCCTTGCCACCTTGCTGTCGGTGTCTCTTATCTCTTATTTTAATCTACGAGAATTTAAAAACTCATCCGACCAGGTTGAGCATACTCTGTCAGCGATTTCTAAACTCGAAGAAATACAGGCAGACATCCACGCTGCAGCAGGAGCCCAGCGGGGATACGTTATCACTAAGGATGTTGACTATAAAAACGAGTTCAATAAGTATCGCTCGCTAATCCTCAAGCAGATCGAGGAGTTCGGTAACTTCACCTTTGATAATCCAGTCCAGCAAAAGCACACAGGAAGTCTTCAGACCTCAGCAGAGGATCTTTTTCGCTATTTCGACAAAAACATCTCTCTCATAGATGATGGCAAAGTCGGTGAAGCCATTGCACTCATCAAGGAGCGAGTGGGTCAGAATCAGATCGACAAGATATCACTAGTTCTTTCCAAGATGATCGCTGAAGAAGAAGCCCTACTTTCTGATCGGCTCAGGAAAAGTGAAGTTGCTGACAGTCAAGCGAGCAACCTCGTTGTCACGGGGAGCACCTTTTCATTTCTCATTCTTCTTATCGCTTTTCTCATTATCCGTAGCGAATGGCGTAAGCGAAGCATTGCAGAAACAGAACTTAACCTCACCTCTCAGCTTCAGAAAGCCATACTTGAGTCTGCCGCATTCGCTCTTATTGCGACTTCTAAAGATGGGAAAATCACACTTTTTAATCCAGCTGCCGAATGGCTAACGGGATTTTCCTCCTCTGAGGTACTCGGTGAAGATCCGGCCATGTTTCACACGCCGACCGAACTAGCAGAGATGGCATCTTGGCTTTCTGATCGTTTTGGTGAAAAGATCTCACCGAGTTTTGAAGCCCTAAGCGCGCGGGCAAAACGGAGCATCGTCGAAAGTGATCACTGGACCTTCGTGAGAAAAGACAGATCACTTATCCCTGTAAAACTCACCATCACTCCGCTAAAGGAAAAGGGCGAGATCACTGGCTTCCTCGGTATCGCCTATGACATTTCCAAGCAGCTTGAATTCGAAGACGCCATCGTCAAGGCCAAGGAGGAAGCCCTCGCTGGGACTAAGGCCAAGTCCGACTTTCTGGCCAATATGAGCCACGAAATCCGAACACCCATGAATGCTATTATGGGAATGGCCGAGCTTCTTCAGGAAACGAAACTGGATGAAGAACAAAAGCGTTATGTTGAAATTTTCGGTCGAGCAGGCCAGAGTCTTCTTAACATCATCAATGACATCCTCGACCTTTCAAAAATTGAGGCAGGGAAATTTGAAATCGATCACGCCCCCTTCTCTCTGAATTCGGTCATCGAAAAATCAGTGGAAATCATGGCCCTCAAAGCCCATCAAAAAAAACTTGAACTCGTCGTTGACGTTGATGAGGGCATACACGATCAACTCATGGGAGACGGGAACAGACTACGACAGATACTCGTAAATCTTCTGGGCAACGCTGTAAAGTTCACCAACCGGGGAGAGATTCTTTTAAAAATCTCCGGAAAAAGAAATGATGAATCTATCGGATTAACTATAGACGTTCAGGATACGGGAATAGGAATGTCCGAGACACAATTAAACAGTCTGTTTTCGCGTTTTAGCCAGGGCGATTCTTCCATCACAAAGGAATTCGGAGGAACCGGACTCGGTCTTTCAATCGTTAAGCGCCTGACTGAACTCATGAATGGTTCAATTGATGTAAAAAGTACGCAAGGAATTGGCTCAAGGTTCACGCTGCATCTTAACTTCGAGGCCGCCCCATCGATTGAAAATCCTGAAGAAATTATTAAGCTTTCTGGACTTAGGATTCTCGTGGTGGATGACTCCCGCACCAACAGACTTATCACGAAAAAAATTCTTGAATCCCAGGGAGCATACATAACAGAAGCCATCAATGGGAAAGAAGCCCTTGAAGTCATTTCCAGGTCAAAGGAGTTCAACGAGCCTTTTGACCTTGTGATCCTCGATTGCCGGATGCCTGAACTCAGTGGCTTTGATGTTGCCTCCGAAGCCTTGTCTCAGAATCTCCTCAGTGGGTCTGTCCTTATGATGCTTACTTCCGACGACCGTTCAGGAGACATGGCAAAATCCCGCGAGTTAGGTCTCAAGAGTTACCTCGTTAAACCCGTTCTTAAAAAAGACCTCCTCCTATCCATATCTCGTGCACTGGGGAGCTCCGCTCAGGAGATTAGGCCTCAGGAAGAAGCAGAAAACACCCCGAAAATTGGGGATCTCCGTATCCTACTTGTAGATGACAACGATGAAAATCGAACAGTGGTTAAAGCGTTTTCAAAGAAACAGGGATGGAAAATAGAAGAAGCTAAGAATGGGAAAGAGGCCATCCGCCTCTTTGAGGCTAAAGACTTCGATCTTATCCTCATGGACATGCAGATGCCTGTACTCGACGGATATTCTGCCACCCGGGAGATTCGAAAAATAGAGAGAGAAAGCGGTGCCACTTCAGTTCCAATCCTCGCCCTCACTGCCTATGCATTAACTGAAGAACGGGAAAGAAGTTTTGATGCCGGTTGCTCCGGTCATCTCACCAAACCGATCGCAAAAAAAGATCTCATTGAAGCGGTGACCATTCACGCTCAGATCAGAAAAGTCCAGGTTCCCGTCGAACTGTCCGATCTTATACCGAGTTATCTCGAAAGCCGTAGACAGGAGGTCGTAGAATTACAGGCCTTATTGGATCAGAGGAACTTCTCAAGACTTCAAAAGACTGGTCATAAGCTAAGAGGATCAGCGGGCTCATATGGTTTTACCGAACTCTCTGAATTTGGACAGGAGATAGAAGAGGGCTCAATAGTCGAGGACGAGCGTTCAATCCGGGGAGCGATTCTTAAGATTCGAATTTATCTGCGCAACCTTGATATTACTTTCGTTGAACCTGACAACAGTGAAACCTAAGTCACCTTACCAAGAGACTCGTTAATAAGGTTCACGACCTCATACTGAATACCCTTGTCATCATCGAGTTCTGTGTGATCGAGCTGAGAGAGAATATTTATGACCTGGGTTTTCTCATGCCTTCGGGCAACGTGAGGTCCGTCATTCAGGAAAAGATCATTTTCTCCAAAGACATTCAGATGCTTTTTCACATTCTGCGGGATGATATCATTGTTAAAACCAACGGCATCGATGGTGACAAGAAGATCAACGGGACGGAAATTGTGCTCAAGAGAGTCCAGGGCATCGGCGATCTCGACGGCGGTATCACCCCCGAAACTATGTCCCACGAGAATAATGGGTTGGGACTTCTCTCTTTTTTCAATCTCTTTTAAGATTTCTTCTTTCTGATCCCAAGCATAGAGTCGGGATCCCTTAATGGATTCAGCGATCTTACCCACACCGGCGTAACCAGATTCGGATTTGAGTGGAGAACTAAAGACATCCCAGCCCTTGATGAAAATGATCGCGGGCTTTCGAAGGCTTCCCGCTTTCTCTTCGAGGGCCTTGGTTTCCTTGATTTTATCCTTTGCTTCTTCCTTGACTGCATCCTGAATCTTTTCTTTGACTTCCACCTTCGGTGCGGATTCAGTGCTTAAAGAAGGCAAATCAGGAAGACCAGGCGTACTTATGGCGGGAGCAGGTGAAGAAGGAGATGAGAGTTCAAGCTTATAATCCGGTGAACTCTTGGCCTCTGGTCGCATTTCATTACCAGCGACTCCCCCGCCTAAGAGCTTTTTTGCATCTTTTGGATCGGCAACAAGAGGCTTACCTCTCTGTGAGGGATGACTGGGGAGATGGGTGTATGGTCCGAGATTGGTCTTCACCTTAACAGGATATCATTAAAGATCGACAGGTGAGGGAGGGTAAAATTAACCCAGTGTGGAACTCTCAGGTATATGCTTCCGGATGAGCCCCAGAAGCTCATCAAGGTCCATGGGCTTAGGAAGAAGAACAATATCTTCAGGAATAGAGCCATCCAGGAATTCACCCTGGGCCGAACAAAGAACTGTGGGAACATTTTGATAGGCCTTAAGGCTTCGCATCTTTTCGATGAAATTAAAACCATTGAGACCTGGCATGGTGTAGTCTACCAGAACTATCCCAGGAACCTCGACGGAATCAACAGTCATAGCTTCCAGGGCCTCAAGGGGACTCCCAAAAGAGACCACTTCATAGGACTGTTCGGTTAGAGCGTAGCGAACGACTTCTCGAACATCCACATCATCATCCACATGAAAAACTTTACGCATGGAAGTCTTTTAGCAGTTTCTCCCTCCCCTGTCATTTCACCGTTTTGATATTTAAACTCCTTTAACAACCGCAAGGTCAGCTCATTTTTAAGGCATCTCATCCTGAATCTTTTGACATTCAAAGCCCTGCTATCTTCAATAGAGCATGGCCAATCTACTCCACGGTAAATTTACATCAACTCCCATCGCCACTCTCAATAAAGAAGGGGAATTCAAACGCTCCGAGACAACCTTTCGAAAAAGGCCTAATGGGAAAGATATAGAATCAGGCCGCTACTCCCTCTTTGTTTCCTACGCCTGTCCCTGGGCCCACCGGACCCTCATCATGCGAAGCCTGAAGGGTCTTGAGCCCCACATTCCTGTTCGCATTTCCGATCCTTTCATGGGGGATAAAGGATGGGTTTTTCGGGATAAGAAAGATCTACTCTATCTCGCTGAGCTCTATGTGACGGCAGATTCCGATTATTCGGGCAAGATCACAGTGCCTGTTTTCTGGGACTCCAAAACAAACTCCATCACCAACAACGAGTCATCTGAAATTATCCGAATTCTTAATGATGAATTCGATGATCTTACAGGGAATCAATTTGATTTTTATCCTGAACACCTTCGTGGTGAGATCGATAGGATTAATGACCTCGTTTATGGCGCAATCAATAACGGTGTTTACAAAACAGGCTTTGCCGCCACCCAGGAAGCTTACGAGAAAAACTTTCGGGCCCTTTTTGACGCCTTAAATAAAGTCGAAGAGATCCTCAGTTCACGTAACTTTCTGACAGGGGAGTTTTTCACCGAAGCCGACATCCGTCTCTTCACCACTCTGATTCGATTTGACCCTGTTTATTATGGGCATTTCAAATGCAATCAAAAGCGCATCGCTGATTACCCTCATCTCTTTTCCTACTTACGCTCCATCTATCAGGATGAAAGAATCCGCTCAACCTGTCATTTCGATCACATCAAGGCCCATTACTATGGCAGTCACCGCTTCCTAAATCCTCAAGGGATTGTGCCTTTAGGACCTGATCTCTCATCCCTCGATCTTCCTCATGAGCGTGGGGAGCTCAAGATTGTCTTAAAAAGCCTGTAGGAATTACATTCCATCTTCCGGATCCTTATTGTACGAGGTAAACCACGGCCAAAAGGATTCTCTATGTTCGATCTTATTCTTATTGCTGGCCTTTGGGTCAGCGGCTGCGTCCAAACCCAAACCACTAAAGCTCAGGGCTATGCCATTGAGTCTTATAGTCTTTCTGAGACCGGAGAATACGAGTATTCCCGTTTATGGCATAAAGATTCCCAGTGCGAGCGACCTTTCATGGAAGAGCGAGAGGCTGGACTTATGGACGTGGGAAACAAGGTCTCAAGTGTTTTTGCCAGTAACCAGACTTACGAAGCGGACTTCAAATCATCCGAAGGAACTGACCTCGGTGCCATTGAACTCAAAGATGGGATGTTGAAAATTGCCCGGGGGTCGAAGGGTTCAGGACTCCGTAATACTATGCTGAGCCTTTTTGGGTTTAGAAAAATCCGTTAGGTCTTTACCACAAATCCCCATTCAATCCTCACTCTGCCGTCCACGATGAGATCCTTCGGTGGATTAGGAAACGGGCCTGCCTCGTTAAAAGATCGGATAGCGGCATCATCGAATTCCCGAACTCCACTAGACCCTTGGACAGTGACTTCGATTATCTTGCCCGCCGAATTCATGACTACAATGAGTGAGGTGATGTGATCCTCACTGGCAATGGATCGGCC
>CAZPFM010000138.1:0-6721 GCA_964585845.1 uncultured Bacteriovorax sp. | reverse complement strand
TGGGATGGAGGGCAGTGCTCTATACGTTTATGAGCAGGCGTCAAAAATTCTTGAGAAGCTCTATGGAAAACGTGCCTGGATCACCAAGGTCGAAGTCCGGGAAAATGAAAAGAACTCAGCCTTCTATCTTCCTTAATTCCTCAAGAATAATTCCATCGTATCTTTCGGCCTGGTAGTTCTCCGTGTTTAGTACCTGAAGAGCAACATGCATTCTTTCGGTAAACGGACTTCGCTTCATCCATTCACTAAAATAATCCTCTCCCTCAGGGGAGTAGTGAACCAGGGCGGCCTTAAGGCATTTCATGAGATGAATCGGATAGGCATTCATGTCTGAGATGAGATACTCAAACTCTCTCTCAAATTCCTCTTGTTTAAGGGCTTCTTCGAAGGCACCTGTCTGCATTCCTAAACCGAGAAGCCGGTAGAAATCCATTTGACCCTGGTAATGATCATTGTCCTTAAAGAAGTGATCGGCATGGATAAGATCATGGAGTGTGAACCCCAGATGATCACGCTCTCCCAGAACATAATGGGATATTGATTTTTCTTCTGTGAGAACTGTCACACATCTTTCTCCATTGACCTGCTGGGCGAGAACCTCCTCTGGTCGTGGAATATGAAAGAAGAGGCGCAGGCGGTAGGCCCCATTTCCCCATGCCAGGAGAGTTCTGTTCACAGAAAGAGGAGTGGAGCGCAGAGAGAACTGAGCAAGGACTTCTCCTAAGGTCCTAAAGCTTTCGAGTCTTTTTTTGACATTGGGCTCAAGGTCCCAGGGAAGAGCAGAGATGGGAAACAAAAGTCTGGATGGAGCAAGAGCAACAGGGATCTTTGCCCCCAACCAGGTACCGGTAAAGCGGTGGGAAAGAGTGCCAATGATACTTAGGCCCACGAACTCTTGATCAGTTAATCTTCCCTCAAGCAACCAGGACTTAAGAAGTGAAATTCTTCGGTGAAGAATCGGCGCTTCATCTTGTAATGCCTCTGGTCCTACCAGCTTCTTTTTGAAACGCCCTGCTCTTGAGGAAGAATTAGAGAGTGTTTTTTTATCCGTCATGTAAAATGAGATGTATCAGGGTCTTCACAAAGGAGTCAACGATGAGATGGTTAAGTCTTGAGAGAGTATGGAAGATGGCAGGGTCAAAGAAGCTTTGCCGGGTCCGTTTCATGGACTGGAATCATGAGATTAAGTTTTTTACGATCTCTGGCATGAGCACCGACGGAAAACGCTTCGTCGGGACCCTGGATACTGGTGAGAGGATTTCCTTTCCTAAAAGATCCCGGGGCTGGGAACTCTATTCGGAAGGAGACGAGAACACTCTTGCCCACGCTGTCTAATCGGATTTCTTTCTAACGTAGACAACCTTATCCACTTCCGCGATGAGTTTTCCCTCCTCGTCGCGGATTTCCACATGAAAATGCTTATCCATTTTCACACTCTTCTCCACTGTGGCCTTGACATCATCGATGTCTTCCTGAGTGAGAATGAATTCAGCGAAAACCTTTGATCGACCGGGCTTTTTAAACTGAATGGTGGCGGCCTTATCCCAGACGATATACCCATCCCCAAGATTTTTATAGAGCATGAGCATGTACCAAGGGTCCACCATCGCGTAGAGCGAGCCTCCGAACTGAGTGCCCATATAATTCTTGTTATAAAAATGAAGACCCATTTCCACTTTGATGTGCCGATAATCCTCTGAGATATAGGTCGGTTTAACACCTGCACCTACATAAGGGCCATAGAAGCGAATGGCCTTTTCCAGGAATTTCTGTCGAAGTTTGAAGGCAAGACTAGGCACGGGATCCTCCCTGAAGAATACTCACATGGGACTCAGCAATGGCCATGGGGTCTCCGTTTAGACTCCTGACTTCACCCCGCATGAAAATGAAGTTCTTGGTTTTTTGCAAAACCATGGCCTCCACTAAGACTTCCTTCATCTCAGGAGTAAAGGCCTTAAGAAAGGTGAGGTTGAGAGAAAGAGTCATGCAGACTGTCCCGGAGGTGATGTAAGAGAGGGGACCAAAGACTTCATCAAGAGCAGCAGCGAGAAATCCTCCCTGGTAGAGGCCTGCAGGATTCGTAAAACGTTGCTGGAAAGGAATCTTTCCTATCATGTTTTTCCCAGGATTGATTTCCAGGTACTCAATTTTAAGTTCGAGATTTGTGGGGGGAGGAAGCTGAAGTTCCTTTCCTGTTTGTTCCTGGACTTTCTTTTTGTATACAGTGAGCTTTGCGAGCCATTCTTCGTGGACAGTCATGAGTTCTTCCTGATGGACTTAAGATAGGACTTTAAATTCTTTCTGACGAGGGTGGGGTCATTATTAAGACGCGCAAGCTGGATACTTCCCTGAAGAAGTCCCATCGTGCCTAAAACGGCATCTTTCACGGGAAGGCTTAAACCTTGAGTCTTTTGAATCTGACGAAAAAGATGGGTGAGCCAGGTTTTTTGAAGTTCATGGAGCTTTAAAATTTCTTCCTGAAGATCCTTTGGGACCTGCTGCCATTCAAGGCTTAAAGCACCCACAGGGCAGACCCGCTGCTTCTCACAGATCCAGCGCGTGAGTTCATCGGCGTAAGCGAGGATTTGTTTTTCCGGAGAGAGTGCTTCGTGTCGCCTGACCCATTCGGTAAATGAGCGCTGATAAAAACGATAAAGTTCCAGGGCAAGGGCCCCTTTGGAAGAGAAGTGGTGGAAGAGACTCGCTTTTTTGAGGTTGAGAGAAGTGGCCAGTTCCTGGAGACTAAATCCTGAAAGTCCCTTCTTTAAAAGCATCCGGCTGGCCTCATGCAAAAGCTGCTCCCGGGTGGATGTCACTGGCGAAGAAAGATTGGACATAAAAAAGGATTTCCTTTAAAATGGATTCTACCTACCGACCGGTAGGTTTGTCAAAGGAATGTTATGGGAATGTCTAAAAGAGTCGCAATTATCCATGGTTCAAGAATACCGTTCGTGAAATCCCTCGGAGCTTACCAGGGACTCACCAATCAGGACCTCCTCACGACGGTCATTAAAGACCTCGTTCATAAAACTAAGATCGAGGGTGAAGCCCTGGGAGATGTCATCACGGGAACGGTCATGAACCATCCCTTTGACTGGAACCTCGCCCGGGAAGTTGTCCTGGGTTCTGCTCTTTCTCCACTCACCCCAGGGATGAATATCCAGCGCGCTTGTGGAACTGGACTTGAAGCGGCCAATCTTGTGGCCCTGAAAATTGCTGAAGGACAGATCGAAGCAGGAATCGCCGGAGGTTCAGACACAAATTCGGATATTCCGCTGATTGGGAGCCGGGATCTGACTCAATTTCTTATTTCGCTTAAAAACGCTAAGACTATCCCTCAGAAGCTCAAGGCCATTTCTGGTTTTAAGCCTTCTTTCCTTAAGCCAGAACTGCCCGTTGTAAGAGAACCACGCACGGGACTTTCCATGGGTGAGCATTGTGAACTCATGGTGAAGGAATGGGAAATCTCTCGGGTAGAGCAGGATGAACTTGCTTTTGAGTCTCACCAAAAAGCAGAAGCGGCTTATCAGGCAGGTTTCTATGATGATCTTGTGGTGGAATTTAAAGGAAGGAAGAAAGATCCCATTGTGAGAGGTGAAACGAGTGTAGAGAAACTTTTAAAACTTAAACCTGCCTTTGATAAATCCGCGAAGGGGACCCTCACGGCCGGAAATTCAACTCCTTTGACAGACGGAGCTTCCTTGGTTCTTCTCTCCTCTGAAGAATGGGCAAAAGAACATAAACTTAATCCAAAAGCCTTTATTATTGATAGCGAAGTGGCGGCCAATGATTTTGTAAACGGTGCTGGCCTTTTGATGGCCCCAACCATCGCTGTCTCTCGCCTTCTTGAGCGTAATAAACTTTCTCTTCAGGACTTTGACTTCTATGAGATCCATGAAGCCTTTGCTGGCCAGGTCCTCTGTACACTGAAGGCCTGGGAAGATGAAAGATACTGCAAAGAAGTTTTGGGTCGAGATAAACCTATGGGTAGCATTGACCGGAAAAAAATGAATGTGAAAGGTGGAAGCCTGGCGCTTGGTCATCCATTTGCAGCAACCGGCGGAAGAATCCTCGCAGCTGCCGGTAAGATCCTGGAAGAAAAAGGTTCAGGACGACTCCTCATAAGTATTTGCACAGCAGGTGGAATGGGAGTGGCCGCGATCATCGAGAGATAATTATGCATATGATTCTCAGAACGATACTCATCTTCCTTCGCAGACGATGGCTCAAGCCCATCATCATAGGGGACGTGAGTACCGTCGAGATGCGGGTTCTGCCGACGGATCTCGATCTTCTCATGCACGTTAATAATGGCGTTTATTTTTCTTTTATGGACTTTGGTCGCTGGAATATGATCTTCCGCAACGGGGTCTATGATCTTTCTCTCAGAAAGGGATGGTACTCTGTGGTTGCCGGTGAGACGATTCGTTTTCGTCGCTCCCTTAAGCTTTGGCAGAAGTTTTCAATAGAGACAAAGGTACTTGGGCATGATGATAAAAACTTTTTTATCCGTCAGCGTTTCTACAGAAAGGGAGAACTCATGGCTGCCGGTTTAGTGAGAGTGAGCTTCCTTAAAAGATCCGGTGGACGGGTTCTCCCCGATGAAGTCTTAAAAGAGCTTCGAGCGGATCTTCCTCGGGTTGCCCCGAATCTTCCGGATCACTGGTCAAGCCTTGAGGAGAATTACGTTCCTCAATAATATGAAAAAAATCAATTACCCCCGAAAGACTCTCTCCCATAAGATCGGTGAAAAACTTTATATCCTGGAAGTTATCCGGGATCTCGATGAGGCCATTGACCTTATCTGTGACTCTATGACTGAAGCCGAGAAACTTGATCCCTTTGCTGAAGATCTCTGTCCCTATTTTGGTGTCCTCTGGCCTGCGGGTTTGGGATTAGCATACTTCCTTCAGGATCATTCAGAACTCGTAAAAGGCAAATCAGTGTTGGAGCTTGGTGGTGGTCTTGGTCTTCCCTCTCTGGTGGCCACGACTATGGGAGGAGAGGTCCTTACGACGGATTTTCATCCGGATGTGGAAGAGTACTTTCTTCGAAACTGCCGTCATTCAAGTGTGCCCGGTAAGTATCGGCGTCTCAACTGGAGGGAGGAGGGGATGGCCGAGAAATTTGACGTGGTGATGGGATCAGATGTTCTGTATGAGAGTAAGCACCCTCGGGAAGTCGCTCAGGGGCTCAAGCGCTTTCTTAAGCCAGGAGGACGAATCATCCTCGCTGATCCTGGAAGAAACTATCTGGACGCATTTCTGCATGCGATCAGCGCTATGGGAATGGGCGAAGAAAGATCGAGTTATGAAATCGATGGGAAAACGATATCGATTCTAGTGCTTAGTGAAAAAACTGAGTGACGTAGTATAAAGAAGCGGCCATGGCGAAGACGGTGAGTTTAAACATCATATTCTCCTCCTGAGAATTAATCCTTAAACTAAGCATAATTTTTTCTAACTCAGGGTGCAACTTAATTATCGGGGCAAATAAATTACTCGGGTATTAAATCTTATAGGATTGACCCAGCTTGGGAAGAATCCATTCTACCTTGGTAAATTTTTTTCTTAACTCCATGATGTGATCCTCCAGGGAAGAAAAGGGAAGCAAGGTGAATTCATCAGGGTCATAGGGAAAAAAGAAGTTATCAAAATGAACAGGAATAAAGCGCTGGAAGGGATGATTTTCACCCATTCTTTGGATTTGTTCTTTTAGGGAGAGTGTCCCTAAACCCAGGACATAAAGGTCAAGTTTGACCTCAGTACCCGATTCTTTGAGCCTCGACAGGGCATCTCCGGTGGAACCATTCCAGAGAATTCTCTTTTCCCCATGAGTGATGAGATAAAACCAGGTGGCCCCTTCCTTGTAATCAAAAAGAAAAAAGTCGAAGTCCAGGGGAACTTCTCCCATAAAGATGAACTCAAAAGGGATCTTTTCGTGGTCGATGCGAAAGGGTCTGATCGTAAAGTCACCGATGATGATGGGCACATCTTCTGCCATCGGATGATAACTTGCCTGAGCATGGGGAAGAAGTCTTTTGAGGTTTTCATCTCCATAGGCCTTAGCACCAGTGAGATTGGCCAGGGCCCCCACGTCAACAGCGTGATCCACATGATGATGGGAAACAAAGATTCCCTGGAGATCCCTTAATCCGTGCTTCTGGATCACTTTCTTTAAAACTGTCTCATCTGATTGAAGGCGAGTGATGTTTAGCCAATGAAGGGGTGTTGCCCGAGTAAAGGGAGCATCAAAGAGAAGCTTATCCTTTCCATCGGTGAGGAGCATGGAGGAGACACCGAGGAATGTAACTTCAAGAGCAATTGCCCTCCCCGAAAAGAGGAGGGTGAGAAGAATGAGGATTTTCAAGAACTAGTACTTAACCCCACAGCCATAGGCCTTAGTGGTTTCAACCTGGACAGGCTTATCCTTCATCACTGCACTCAGAGCATCGGCCACATAATTTTTGGCCCCCGGAATGGAAGCCTTATCCGTATCGGCCTTATCATCGATGGCCCCCTGGTAGACGAGCTTCCCGCTCTTATCGATAATGTACATGTGAGGAGTGGTCTTTGCACCGTAGAGCTGACCCACTTTTCCCGTAGGATCCAAGAGAACATCTGTGGCCGATGAATTGTATTTTTTCATGTCCTTAATAGATTCTTCCTTATTCACATGTCCTTGCTTTCCCGGGGCCGAAGAGATGACCGAGAGCCAGATG
>CAZPFM010000137.1:3907-6735 GCA_964585845.1 uncultured Bacteriovorax sp. | reverse complement strand
AGATCTTGGGCGAGAAAATCAGGCAGACCTGAGAGAAGATCCAGTGCTGAGCGGGGCATGACTCCGAGGGATGCGTGGAGGGATTCTTTTTTCGTCTCTGCACGGTGCCACCATCCTGATGGGATATAGAGCCAGTCACCAGGCTCCAGGAGAACTTTCATAGAAAGAGTGCTCGACTCCTTTTCAAAGGCCTGATCCTTCTCCAGGATCTCCATGACAGGATTCGAGGAGACTGTATTTTGCCGGAGCGTGTACTCCTTACTGCCCTTGAGTTGAAAGACAAAAACCTCTTCGACGTCGAAGTGCCAACCAAAGGCGTTTTGATCTTCCGGGGTGGAGTAGACTTGAATATCAACTGATGTGTGGAAGAAGGATTCAAATTCCTTGGCCACTGAGGATAGGTCGTCGTGGGCCCGTTCCGCATTTTTCAGAAGTAGAGTATGGCCGGAGCCGTAAAACTTCTTGGCCTCCTCTGCGCTGAGGTCAGCGTAATCAAGAACCATGGCACCATTCTTAACGACCCTGAGGATCGCCTTTCTGGTTTCGATCATCTTTAAGAGGAGGTCGAAGTCCAGGGCCATGAGGGGAAGCTTTTTTGCAGTCCCGGAAAATGGTAGTCGAGAGAATTTAGTTTGAAGAAAATCATCGAGGGCGTCTTCTCCAACGAGATTCTGGAGAATCCGCATAACTAGCTTTTTTTATCTTGGTCTTCGTCTTTTTCGTTAACACCTTTTTTGAAGTTCTTGATCGCTTCTCCCATAGAGCTTCCAAGCTGAGGAAGTTTCTTTCCACCGAAGAAGAGAACGACGATCACAAGCACAATAAGAAGTTCGCTAAAGCCAATACCCATAAGTTTTCCTTGATGCCTCTATTGTACTAGTAAAGGCGACTCAAATCCATGCCGTATTTTCCCGGCGTATAGTTGACCATGCGCTGATCCCTAAGGGCCTCAAACTTCTTGGATCCGTTGGAATAGCTTGCATATGGGAAGATGGCTATGCCACCACGAGGAGTGAAATCTCCCTGGACCTCGAGGTACTTAGGTTTTAGGAGCTTTACAAGATCGTCGCAGATCTTCTGAACACAGTCCTCATGGAAGTCCCCATGATTCCGGAAACTGAAGAGATAGATCTTAAGGGATTTAGACTCCACCATTTCCTTATCGGCTATGTAGTTGATGAAGATCTTGGCAAAATCCGGCTGGCCCGTCTTTGGGCAGAGGGAAGTGAATTCTGTGCAGATAAAGCTCGTCCAGGCCTCTTTGCCTGGATTCTTATTAGGGAACTTCTCCAAGACCTCAGGAGAGTAGGACTCAGGATAATCGGTATTTGTATTCCCCAGGAGCTTCACACCCTTAAGTTCATTGTCTTTTCGACCCTGTTTTACTTTCGTCTTGGCCATGAGAGATCCTTTGGAGGCTTAAATTCTAGTCATTTAGCGTCCTATATGTCATTACTTAGGGAAATCTTCAACTCTAAAAAAGCAGGATCGTGAAAACGAAAGTCATCCTGGGACAGCTTGGGTCCCCTAAAAGCACCAAAGTGAAGGACGTACGGGCCTTTCTGAAGGAATTTCTCGGAGATCCCCGGGTGGTGGATATTAATCCTTTCCTCTGGAAGATCATCCTGAATCTCTTTGTTCTGCCATTTCGACCAAAGCGCTCGGCCGAAGCCTATGCCCGGATCCTGGAAGCCGATGGTTTTCCTTTGATCACTAATACGGTGAAGGTTAAGGAAGCGGTGAGACCTCACCTGGATCCAAACATTGAGATTGAACACGCCTTTCTACTGGCCGATCCTCGCGTAAGCGAGATCCTTGATCGCTGGGAAAAAGAAGATGTAAATGAAAGGGCGCAAAAGGTTCTGGTTCTCCCTCAGTTCCCTCAGTACTCCGAGAGCACCATCGGGTCTGTCATTGATGCCGTAGGGGGAGAGCTCAAAGGGCGAGTGAACATTCCCACTCTGGAAGTGTTGAGCTCCTATCACCGCTCTAAAGCCTTTATCGATCACTCAGTGATTCGGATCAAGAAGTCCCTGGAAGAAAACCCAGGAGTGGAAGAGATCGTGATTTCTTTCCACGGAATTCCTCTACGTCGTGTGATCGAGAAAAAAGATGTCTACCTCCTGCACTGCCTTGAGACCTATGAACTTATCAAAGAGAATTTAGGAACGAATCTTCCGATCCGCATGACCTTTCAGTCTCGCTTCGGCTCTGAGGTCTGGCTTGGCCCTTACACAGACGAAACCGTCATGGGTATTATCAAGTCTGGCGTTAAGAAAGTTGCGGTCTACTGCCCAAGCTTTGTAGTGGATTGCCTCGAGACCACTGATGAAATTGGAAACGAACTAGGTCATGAGGTCAAAGAGCTCGGCGGTGAACTCGTTCATGTGCCTTGTCTCAACGCTGATCCGGACTGGATCCGGGATTACGGGAAGTTCATCAATCTCCAGGTCAATGGTTCCCAAATAGAGAAAGAAGAATCTAGTTATAAAATTAATGTCGCTAAAAGATACGAGGAAGTCATGATCGAACAGAAGGCCAATCTCACTCCCGCACTCTCAAAAGATTCCAAGCGGGTTTTAAAGCTCATGTTCATCACTATGTTCATGGACCTCATCGGCTTTGCCATCATCTTCCCGATGTTCCCTGCGATGGCAAAGCACTATCTTGCTAACGACGGAGACAATTTCTTTCTCCAGGGGATGATGAGTCTTATTGGAAATCTTCAGACCATTTCACTTACCTCTGACGGAACACCTCAGATGAGCACGGTGGTTCTCTTTGGGGGACTCTTACCCGAGTGGACTTGGACCAAAGCCTTAACCTTG
>CAZPFM010000137.1:0-3897 GCA_964585845.1 uncultured Bacteriovorax sp. | reverse complement strand
AATCCTTCAGTTCGTGGCCGCTCCCATGTGGGGAGGAATCTCTGATCGCATCGGAAGACGACCCGTGCTTCTCATTTCGGTTTTCGGTCTCTTTTTGAGTTACGTTCTCTGGATTTTTTCCGGCTCCTTCACCCTTCTCATCGGTGCCCGGATCATCGGGGGAATCATGTCTGGTAACCTTTCCATCGCCTCGGCGGTGGTGAGTGATGTCACAGACGAGAAGAATCGCTCCAAGGGAATGGCCGTCATCGGGATCGCCTTTGCTCTCGGATTTATCTTTGGTCCAGCCTTCGGAGGAATTCTCTCCATGTTTAATCCTCTGGAAATGAGACCGGAATGGGCGAGCTTTGGAGTAAACCCGTTTTCCACTCCTGCGCTTCTTGCGGCCCTTCTTAGCTTTGTGAACTTCTTCTGCATCTGGAAATACTTCCCGGAGACATTGAAGAAAGGTGAAGCCCATCATTCTAACCGCACCATCAATCCTTTGAGGATGATGAAGCCTCTGCCGTATGCGGGGGTTAACAAAACGAACTTCGCTTATTTTCTTTTCATCACCGCTTTCTCAGGAATGGAATTCACTTTAACTTTTCTTGCGGTGGAGCGCCTTTCCTATACATCCATGGACAACGCCTACATGTTCGTCTTCATCGGACTCATCATCGGTCTCGTCCAAGGGGGATATGTCCGTCGAAAAGCCCATCAGGTGGGAGAGATAAAGATGAGTTTCCAGGGACTCGTGGCGATCGTCCCAGGACTTCTCTTGCTTGCTTTCGCGCAAAGTGGATGGATGCTTTACGCGGGACTCTTCTTCCTCGCAGTAGGCTCCGCGATGGTGATTCCGTGTCTTACTTCCCTTATTTCTTTCTACACGCCTTCACACGAACAGGGGCGCAGCCTTGGGATCTTCCGATCTCTGGGAAGTCTTGGACGGGTTATTGGGCCCATCTACGCTTCATTAGTTTATTGGAAGTTTGGCTCGCTCTGGGCCTACGTGATCGGAGCGGCCCTGGTCTTTTTACCTGCGCTGGTGGTAAAGGGGTTGCCGAAGCCTGAGAGTCAATCTGAGTAAAGTTGGACATTACAATCGTCATTCTTGTTTTCATTTTAACACTGCTTGGCTTGATCACGGCTGGATGTGGTATCTTTTCTAATTTCATTGCGAATAAGATCTACAAGATCCAGTCATCTTATTTTTCGGTGGTCTCCGAAAGTATCGTCTTTACCCTGGGCTGCGTTTCAAGCGGGATCCTCATCATTATTTTCTTCAGTCTTCTGTGGCCGAGTTATGGAACCCCAGCCCATTTCATGGTTTTACTGACTCCTGTGCTTCAGAGCTTAATCAATCTGGGAATTCTTATTTGGAATGGGAAAAAGAAAGAAAATAAGGTCGGTTCAAAATTGAGACTTTTGCTCCTGGCCTCTGGTGCTCCCTTATCCCTTTTAGGGGTCGTTTTGCTCGGTATCAGGTAGCCGCGATGTAAAAAGTTAGTACAGGCCGTAGAGTTTTCAGGATTTATTCCCTATTCAGGGGCTCATGCTAGATTGAAGCATGAGGTTTTGTGTTGTTTTAGGCTTTATTCTTTTTTCTCAGATGAGTCTGGGACAGACTGCATGTCCCGTGGATTTTCAAAAATTTGAAGACTTCGTGGACACAAAAATCACCCTTGATTCATCATGCCCTTATGGCAAAGATGTTCTGATATCAGCATTTGATATCGGGCTCGGGAGAATCTGTGATGTGAATCCGAATCTGGTGATGGGCATAACCACTTTTAGCCTAAAAAGAGACTTAACCGTCATTTGTGACGTAGGTACATCAAGAGATTCATCCCCATACTTTCTTCTTTCTAAGTCTGAGATTCACCTCCGTCAGACTGGCCCCGAAAATGTTAAGACCAGAGCGACGTTCATCCACGAGTTCCTCCACTATGTGGGTCTGCCTTATGACAGGACTGTTCATGAAGCTGCTGAGACTGGAATTGAGCAAGATCCCGTCTTCGCCTGTCACTTCACAGCTTTTCCAGAGATTCTCTGGCCCACGGATGACCTGGAAGCCGCACAGAATACCTGCGGAACTAGGATCTCCTATTGCAATGACGGGAATATTTGTTGGACTCACGAGGACCAGCAGGGCTAGTTCTTAGTTGCCTTATCCTCAGCGACCTTTGGCTTCTCTTCAGTCATCGGAACGAGCTTTGACTCTTCAACCACCGGTTTCATTTTATTATCCACGGCCACAAGAAGGGCACCCTTAAAGAGGTTCCAGAACTTCTCAGAATCTCTCGGATCAGAATTCGGCAGTTCAAGAGTGTAGGTCGGAATATGTTTTTCCTTACCGGCCCAGTTACCGAGGCTTCCGGGAAAGATTGGATAATTCGAAATTTTATAACCTGAGGACTGAGCGCTCATTTGCTCCAACAGGGCCTTGGCCGGCTTCCCATCAGGAGAGGTAAGTCTAGGACCATCGTAATCAAGGAGGGTTAATGGAGCGTGAACGGAGATGACCTTATTCGGTTTATAACGAAGGATAAGATTCATCTGGAAAACAGTCTCTTGTTCAGAAGCCGCGGAATGCCCGGGGAATTTTCTTTTATCCCTTACAAGGCGCCACTTCCTGTGAGCGTCTGCCTTCCAGTCTCTGGTCGGGAAGTTCCGATTAACATCGACGCCACGGCCGTTAAAACGGGTAGGTCTTTTTACGAAGAAGGAATCCGGTGCCACGAGAGGAGCAATCACGATCTGCTTATCTTTAAACTGATGATCTGGATTGTTTTTTAGTTCCCGCATGAGGTCCCAACAAAACTTAACGGGAGTGATTTCATCTCCATGAACGCCACAGAGGATGAGAGTTGTATTCTCCGAAGCAGGGGGCGCCTCATCTCCATAGGTCACCCAGATGAGGGGAGTGCCGAGGTTAGAATTTCGAACATGATTCCATTTAAAGTCTTCGCACCGGGGTTCACCCCAATTGTATTCTTTGAATTTTGTTTCGAGCTTCTGGCAAAAATTGGCCACTGCAGGAGAGAGGGGTGCCGGGGCGCTCGCTGCGGGCACCGGAGCATCAGTTTCAGCGATGCCTGGAAGTGAAAAGAGTGCTAGGCTAGAGCACAGAAAGAGCCCGAAGATCGTTTTTAACATGCCTAAGAAGATACCAGAAAAAGCCCCATGAATAAATACTGTGTCATTGCGAGGAATTTTCAGACCTACTTTGTAAAAAGGTTGAGTGAAGAGGTTGGAAAAGAGCTTTCCTGGTTTAATCCCTGGGAAGGGAGTGAACTCCCCCCTGCAGCGATCTACTTTTTTCGTTCCAGTGCGGTCTATGGGGGACAGAGAGACTTGGACTCTCTGAAACAGATTCCCCACGGGGCCTTGCTGGTAAACCCGGAAACTGCCCTCAATACATTTCGGGACAAGGAAAAACAGTATTCACTGAATCTGGGTCTACCTTTTAGATTGATTCCCTGGATGGATCTAAGAGGAAAAGATCAGAATGCAGCAGAGAATTTTCTGCAGCATCAGGGTGAGATGATCGTCAAACCCATCCGGGGCCAGCAGGGCTGGGGAGTGGAAAAGCTCAATCAGGAAAGTCTCAGGAATTGGTGGGAAAGGCGCAGTGATGATGAGTATCTCATCCAAAAGTTTATCCAGGGAAAAGAGCAGCGTTTGTTTTTCATAGGAGATGAATTCTATCTTTTGTCCCGAAGGGGAGAAGGCCCGGCCGCCAATTTTGCTCAAGGTGGGAGTGCTGAACTTATTTCAGTCCCCGATAAACTCAAAAGTCTTGGCAGAGAATGCATTCAGAATTCCCAAGCAATCTATGGCGCCATCGACCTGATACTGGCGGAAGGAGAGTACCATTTCCTTGAACTCAATATTTCCCCCGGAATCGAGCAACTC
>CAZPFM010000136.1:0-6760 GCA_964585845.1 uncultured Bacteriovorax sp. | reverse complement strand
TTCAGGAGACAAGTCTTAAGCAAGGGATCACTGCGGGTCAGCTTCAGGCTTTTCCCATGCTCCTTGCGGCCAAGGACACCAACATCATCTACATGCTCAAAGAAAAAGAAAAGCAGGAGCACTTGATCGAAGAAAAACGCCAGGAACTTGCGACCCTTAAGGGGGAGCTCAAGGTCATGGAGAATCTCAAAGAAAAAGACTATAATGAGTTTAAAAAAGCGCTCAACAAGGAAACAGATCAGAAGGTGGAAGAGCAGACTCAGAACTGGCTCGCTCACCGGCAAAAGGCTTCCCCATGAAAATTCTTGGACTCATCATTCTTCTCACAATTTCCTCTGCCTCGGCTCAGGATAAAAAGTACACTGAGGAAGAATTCATTAAGAAAGTGAATGAGGAAGTGAAGAAGAAGGTCGATAGCATCAAGACAAAATCCGTCTCCGATCTCACCAAAGAACTACTGGATAAGGAAGAAAAGCTTAAGCTTCGGGAACTCGAACTCCAGAAGCATGAGGATGCCCTCAGGGTTTCTGAGGGAGAAATCGCTAAGCGCTACTCGGATCTTGCGGACAAACAAAAGAAATTCCTGGGCTGTGTTGAAAAAAACAACGAAGACAGCAAAGCACGCATTGGTCAGGTGGTAGAGATGATCTCCAATATGAAGCCTCAGAAAGCAGCTGAGGTTCTTTCTGTGCAGGAAACAGATGTGGCCGTGCAGATCCTCCAGATGATTGAGCCCAAGAAGGCTTCAAAGATCTTTAACTTCATGGAGAAAGAAACCTCCGCGAAGCTTCAGAAACAGTATCTCCAGATGAAGCGCTGATCACTCGATGTAGGTGATCGACTTTGACATCTTGTAGAGCTTATCGTCGCTGACCCAGAAACTTCCGTCACTACTATCGCATTCGATATCATCCTTGTAGGATGCACAGGAATGTCCCCAGGAATTACGGATGCGGTATTCGCACTGATCAATTTTCCAGCGGCGAGCGATTACAACACTTGCGTGACCACCGGATTGGCGAGTGACTCGGTTTACATTATAGGAAATCCCCACCGGTTTTCCGGCTTCAAGTTTCTCATTCAAGGCGCTGAAGAATTTCCCGATCCTCCTGACGGAAGAATCAAAACTCTCTTCAGAATCATTTCTCAATCGCGGCTTAGTTTTGTTTCTGACTTTCATGTCCGGCAAGTTGACGAGGTTCTCACCGCAATTACTTCGCATGACATCTTCGACGACTTTATTCAGGTTCTTTTCACGAAGATCCTGGAGAATTGTTGAGGGATCCGTGAGAGGAAAGAGTTGGGGATCCAGGATCAAACGGAGTGAATCTCTGGCTTCAGTGTCAGAAATCTTATTTGAACTGAGTTTTTCAGAGAGTTTATCAAGGCCCTCCATGATGTCACGGAACTGGCCTAAGTATTTTCGATCGTAGGGCATATCGGCTTCCCGACAGACGGATCCCAGTGAGATAGTGTCCTTGATCGCTTTGCCGATGAAGCCTCCTTCATAGACTTCACCCATATCATCTTTTTTGAAGAGATCACCGATGGAGTAACCAATTCTCCAGAAAAAATTAGAAGCGACTTTCTTATTGTAGATACTGCTGACATGAGCAGAGGACAAAGTCTCTCCTACTTCCGCGGAAATCAGATCCGCTGCCGCAAACCCGTAGCACCATCCGATGAGACCCTGGTTTCGTGGTGTGGAGAAGATCTCCTGAAGGGCAGGACGAGTCGATCGAATATCAACTGATCCGCACATGTGCTTGGGGATCTGAATGATTCTCTCCTCACTGGCCACCCCATGGGTCGCAATGAGCAGGAGAAGAAAAAGGGAATTTTTCATGCTCAAGTTCCTTTGCTTGGAACCAGTTTACCCCCTGAGGATAGGGTGAAGGTTTATCAGGTCAGATTTACAGACCGTTAGATTTTAGACAGTCGCTTAAGTACCAGAATTTATTATATAGCTATGTCCGAATGGGGGAATTTCCTGCAGAAGCTTAAGGGGAAGCTTTCTTAAGACATTGCCACCGGCCTGGATGGAAATAAGACCCGAATAAAGCTGAAAATAACCAAAACTCTCTAAATGAGGATCATGGAGAAATTGGACCTTTGTCTTGAGACGTTCTTCCCAATATCTCTCTGTCTCTCGATCGCCGGCCCCAAAGATGATGATTGTTCGATGGAGACTGCGGTCTTTTAGGGGGATAGTTTCCCAGAGCCTTGTCAGTTCCTGCTTGCAGGTATGGCTTCCCAAATGACGACAGCAGAGAATAGTGACCTGACTTTCTTTCCAGAGAGAGTTCAGGATCACTTCCTGGTTCCAGGCATCAAAGAGCTTGATGGATTTTGATTTCATTTTTCAACCTGCATGAGTCTTCATGGTGATTTTTTTGAATAGGGCCTTAAAACTTGCGACATAGATTTGTTCATAGTCCTGACCCACTCTATTTTCAAGGAACCGAAGACCCTGCTGGATTGAGGCCAGGTTCACTCTCTTCTGGGTAGCCATAAAATCGCAAAAATCATCTGCAATTTTTATGACCTTCGCTTGTGGTGTGATCTGATTTTTACGAAGCTTTTGAGGATAACCATTTCCTGAGTCGCTCTCATGGTGGTGAGAGACGAGAGTAAGCACTTCAGGACTGAAGCCTCCCAGCGACTTTAAAATTTCTATCCCATGATCCACATGCTTCTGATAGATTTCTTTTTCTTCTTTTGTCTGATCGACCTCCGGAATCTCAGCGATAATCTTGGGAAGTTTGAGAAGACCAATGTCATGGAAAAGAGCTGCCTGAATCAGACGCTCTTGAGTCACAGGTGATGTCCAACCGAGCTGGTTGGCCATCATGGCAACATAAACGCTGAGGTTGAGACTGTGGTAGAAAACATGCGAATGGGTATTCCTCAATAGCTCCAGTACCAGAAAGGCTTCTTCACTTTTAAAAATGAGATTCAGAGTAGAGTTAACTAAGGAGAGGGCCGCAGAAACATCTTTTGCATCCATTTCTCCCAGAATGACTGATCGACCGAGTACTGTGAATGACTGCTGAATGAACTTTTTCTTCTTTTCAGGTTCAACACTTTTTTCTGCCATCTTTTCAATGATCTTGGAACTTACTTTGATGTAGTCCACAAAGTCATGTTTTCTCAGATACACAGCGGATATATCTTTTTCTTTGAGTGCCTTGATCTGTTCAGATCCCAGACCGTCGCTTCCATGGGTGAACTTCACGAAACGACTGATTCCTATTTTGAGAAAGGTGTCATAGATTAGTTTCTTTCCGCAGACAAAATCTTCCAGAGGAATGCTCACAAATTCCTGAGTCTCGTTTGTCATTTCACAGCGGGGAAGAGGGCGATGCGATTTTAAGGAGACCTGTGATACACAGGCAAGAAAATCTGAAGGGGATGCCGGGAACTGGATCACTTCAAAGTTGAGAAGGCTCTTTGCTTTAAGGGAGTCGGAAGCCTGCTTGGACTGAGAGAGAAAGAGCAGGGGAGTAGGTGCAACTTTCCTCACAAAATTGATAATTTCTGATTTTGGCCAGTCTTCAATTTCGTCTCCAGCAATGATCACTTTAAAGTTCTCACTGTGGATTAGGTCCCTGGCTTCTTCCAGATTCGAGGCGGAAGTCGCTCTCAGACCACTGGCCATAAGAACTTCAGTGATCCAGTCGCTGGGATCGAATTTGCCAAAAATAAGAAGGGCATCTGACTCAGAAGTTTTCATGACTCTCTCATCGGTGAAGCTTTCTGAGAGTCGTGTAAATTGATTGTAAAATCTGGGCCTCAGCTATCAGTATGAGTAAAGAAAAGCTTCAAAATAGGAATAATGTGAAGAGGAGTTTAGATTTTCAGGCAGTATCCTACGCCCCGGACGGAAGTGATCGCATCTCCGAGGGGTCCCAGTTTTCTTCGCAGAGCGCTTACATGCATGTCAATCGTTCGGGATTGAATTTCGGAATGACTCTTCCAGACATCCACCAGGATTTCTTCCCGCGTGACTGTTTGATTCCTCTTATGGACGAACTTTAAGAGGAGACGATATTCCTTCAGGGTTAAAAAGATAGTTTCTTTATTGCTTCCGCTAATGAGCTTCACCTGCATCTTATTCTCGTCTATTTCAAGCGGACCAAATTTCCTCAGAGATTGATTGATTTCGCAGCTTTTGTGGATGTGCTTTTCAATCTGGGACCTAAGGACACTTGCCTTGAATGGCTTTCTGATAAATTCCTGGACCTCAAGCTCATGGCAACGGATCTCGACTTCTTCTTCCTCTGCCCCTGAGAGCACGAGGATGGCCGGCATTTGGTTGAATTCTTTTATTTTTAAGTACTCAATGATCTCAAATCCACTCTCTGAACCGATGTAGATATCCAGGAGAATCAGACAGTAGTTATGGGTGTCGAGGAGTTTCTTGGCGGTGGAAACATTCGGTGCACTGTCGTATTGGACTTCAGTGGGGATGAGCTTTTCCACCAAGCTAGCTATTCCAGGATCGTCTTCAATGTGGAGGAGGCGAACGATTTGGCTCATCTTTTTATCTTAGGGACTGACCTCTATTCTCCCCAGTTAAGTATTCTTAACTCCTTGGAATTTCGAATTGTGAGGCCCCTCTCCTAGGCAATTTTTGCCGATCTCATAATATTACTAAAGTTCTTTTGGAAGTTTCTGCCCGGCTTCATTTTCATCATCGACCCATGGAATAATTGATTCGTAGGACCAATCCCTTTTTAAGGAAAGTATGATCCAGTCTTCTTACAAACCCGTTGAACTCAAAGCTCCAGAGAGCCCGAAAGCTCCTGCGAAGAAAAATGAGTTTCACGCTCGCTCTGCTCCCAAGGAGAAGAGCGAGTTCCGTCAGGAACTTAAGAAGGCATCTGATCATGATTCTTCAGAACCACAGGTCAAGGCCGTAAAGGTCTCCGAAGATAAGTCCCTGCGTTCACCGTCAAGTCTTGTGAACGAAAACCTCGAAGGAAATCCTGAGAGTGTTTCGCCGAAGGTCTTTGATCCGGCGATGACAAAAGATGTTCAGAATCTCATCGATCCGCAGACCGTTCAGGTTGAGGGCGAGGGGATGGCTCCAGATGAGATGCTCAAAGCTCTCATGGATATCGAAGGGGAAGCTCCGGTGCTCGAAGGTGCCGAAGATCTCTCTCCAGAACTCACTCAAAAACTTTTAAACACTAAAGAAGGCGAAGCCGCTCCGAAGGCCCTTCTCGCTGCACTTACTGCAAACGAAGCGGGTCCGGAACTTGTGAGCATGGAAGACTTCATCGCCCAGAAGAACATGGCCGCTAAGAAGGCCATGCCTCAGGGTGCCTACGGCATGAAAGCTCCAGTGGCCAACAAAGAAGCGGCTGAAGCGGGACTTAAGTCCACTGAAGTTGTGAAAGATATCTCTCTTCTTGAGAACGCCAATGGCGGCTCAAGTTCTATGAACTCTCAGCAGTTCATCTTAAATTCTCTTGCCGAGCAGGGGACAAGTTCTACACAGGAAACCTCCGCTCCGGTTAAGACCTTTGATATGTCTTCACTCAAGACATCGTCACCGGACAAGATCATGACTGAGATCAGTGACTACATCGCCCAGGCAAAGCTGGCTAAAGAGCCGACGGTAAGTCTTCGGATGAACCACCAGGATCTCGGGATGATTGATATTACTGTGATGAAGACTGGTACTGCTCAGAATGCAGAAGCCATCGCCATCAACATCGGGGCTCACACTGCTGACGGGAAAAATTTCTTCCAGCAGAATTCAAAAGACCTCTTCGCCCATCTCTCCAGCGCTGGGATCAGTGTCACGGATATGAAGGTCGAGACAGCAACAAACTCCAAACAGTCTGAGTTCGATATGAGTCAGCAGAATCAAAAACACGCTTCCTCTGGAGAGCGCGAGTTTGGATCCGAATCCAATCAGCGCCGTCACGAGCAGAACCGACGTGAAGAACTCTGGAAAATGTTCAATAAGGAATCTGCCTAATGCCTGAAATGGGAAAGCCAGTCACTCCACAGGGAATGCAGTACCGTCAGATACAGATGGCGCCGAAGGCCCTCGGAAAACAGAATAAGTCTGAAGATCAGATCCGCAAAGAGATCATCGACAAGGCCACTGGATATAAAGAGAAGAACACTCTTTTCAAAGAGGGCCCTCACAATCAGATGGGAAAAGATGAGTTCTTAAAACTCCTTACTCACCAGCTTCAGCACCAGGATCCGATGAATCCGATGGACGGATCGAAGATGACCGGTGAACTCGCGCAGTTCTCTCAGCTCGAGCAGCTCTCAAACCTCAATTCAAAATTCGATGCGATGGGGAAAACCCGGGGCATGGAAGATAAATTCTACGCGGCTTCTTTCGTTGGAAAGAAAATCGTGACGAATGGTTCCTCAATCAATCTTAAAAATTCCGGAGACCCGGGAGACATTCTCTTCAAACTCGAAGGTGATGCTTCAAAGGTCATGGTCCGGGTTCTCGATGAGAAAAACAACATCGTCGGAGAGATCTGGAAAGAGGGAATGAGCCAGGGTGGCCACCAGGTAACCTGGGATGGTGTTTCTCTCGATGGAACGCCGGCGGTTAAGGGAACTTACCGGGCGCAGGTACGTGCCTGGGATGAAAGAGGAAATGAAATTGGAACAAAGACTGAGGCCACAGGTGTCGTTCAGTCGGTGACCTTCGATGAAGGTGAGCCAGTGCTTCTGGTTTCTGGACAGAAAGTATACTTACGTGATGTGAAGAGCTTTCACACTG
>CAZPFM010000135.1:0-6810 GCA_964585845.1 uncultured Bacteriovorax sp. | reverse complement strand
CTTCCCTTGTCATACTTCCTATCGATAAAGCTCCAGTTGCAGCAAATATCACGCCCCCAAATTTTGACAAGAACACACAATCAGTGATGACTCTCTCCTATACAGATGTGGAGTCAGACCAGGCCACGACATGTTCTGTCTCTAATCTCTCCAATGTCACTGTCACCCAGGCCTGTGCTTGTGCCGCCGGGGTCTGTACTGTCGGAGTTACAGGGACACTCAATTACACAGGGACGGGAAGTTTTGATTTTACTGTAACGGCAAATGCCCTGACTTCAAACTCAGCTTCTTCTAACTTCACTATTGATGACACCAACTCTGCACCAGTGGCCGATAATATTTCACCAGCTGCTTTCAATGAAGATGTTCAATCAGTCATCACACTCTCTTATACAGATGTAGACACTGACCTTGCCACGACCTGTGCCATCGCCACACCTACAAACGTTACCGTCACTCAGGCCTGTGCCTGTGATGGGGCCGGCGTCTGTACCGTGGGAGTGACCGGGACTGCGGACTATAATGGCGCAGCTAGCTTCTCTTATACGGTTACGGCCAATTCCCAGGTCTCCAATTCAGCATTGGCCTCTCTCACCCTAAATCCGGTTGATGACGCTCCTGTTGCGAGCAATATCACTCCTCCTAACTTTGATAAGAATACTCAGTCGATCATGACTCTCGCCTACACGGATGTCGATTCAGATCAGGCCACAAGCTGTTCTGTTTCTAATCTCTCTAATGTCACTGTGACCCAGGCCTGTGCTTGTGCCGCCGGTGTCTGTACCGTTGGTGTCACCGGAACTTTGAATTACTTCGGGGCCGCAAGTTTTGATTTCACTGTGACAGCAAACACAGTGACATCGAACACTGCTTCCTCCACCTTCACCATCGATAACACAAACACTGCTCCCGTTGCCGATAACATCACACCGGCAGCCTTTAATGAAGACATCCAGTCGATCATCACTCTTTCCTATACGGACGTGGACACCGATCTTGCCACCGCCTGTGCCATCGCCTCACCTACAAATGTCACCGTCACTCAGGCCTGTGCCTGTGCAGCCGGGACCTGTACCGTGGGTGTGACAGGGACATCGAACTATAATGGTTCGGCAAGTTTCTCGTACACTGTCACGGCCAATTCTCAGACTTCAAATGCAGCAAGCGCCACTCTCGTTATTAATCCGGTGGACGATGCACCAGTGGCAAGCAATATCACTCCTCCGAACTTCGATAAGAATACTCAGTCGATCATGACACTTTCTTATACGGATGTGGAGTCCGATCAGGCCACAACCTGTTCAGTCTCTAACCTCTCCAATGTTACCGTGACCCAGGCCTGTGCCTGTGCCGCTGGCACCTGTACCGTCGGAGTTACCGGAACAACGAATTATTTTGGACCGGGAAGTTTTGACTTCACTGTCACGGCAAACTCGGCCACATCCAATACAGCTTCAGCGAGCTTTACGATTGATAATACCAATACCGCTCCTGTGGCCGATAACATCACACCAGCTTCTTTCAGTGAAGACCTCCAGTCAGTGATCAGCCTCTCTTACACTGATGTCGACGGTGATCTTGCTACAAGTTGTTCTGTGAGTGCACCGACGAATGTGACTGTGACCCAGGCCTGTGCTTGTGCTGCCGGTAACTGTACCGTCGGAGTCACAGGAACCGCGAACTATAACGGCGCGGCTGGCTTCTCTTACACCGTAACGGCCAATTCACAGGTTTCAAACTCTGCTACGGCGACTCTCTCCATTACGGCGGTGGATGATGCACCTGTGGCCACCAACATCACACCAGCGGACTTTGGTAAAAACACCCAGTCCATCATGACTTTGAACTACACGGATGTTGAATCAGACCTGGCGACAAGCTGCTCAATTTCAAATCTATCTAATGTCACTGTCACTCAGGCCTGTGCCTGTGCCGCCGGCACTTGTACTGTGGGAGTCACGGGAACACTTAACTACTCTGGTGCTGCAAGTTTTGATTACACCGTGACGGCCAATGCTCTTACTTCTAATACTGCGAGTTCAAGTTTTAACATCACAGAAACTCCACCAGTGGCCAATAACATCACACCAACTGCCTTCAATGAAGACACGCAGTCAGTGATCACCCTCAACTACACAGATGCAGATGGTGACCAGGCGACGGCTTGTTCAGTGACTGCCCCTTCTAATGTGACTGTCACCCAGGCCTGTGCCTGTGCGGCGGGAACTTGTACAGTTGGAGTAACAGGAACGCTTAACTATAATGGAGCTGCTGGCTTTAGTTATACCGTCACGGCCGCCGGTCAGGGATCCAATTCGGCCACGGCAACTCTTTCTATCACTGCGGTGGACGATGCTCCGGTAGCATCGAACATCACTCCTCCTAACTTCAATAAAAATACCCAGTCTGTGATGACTCTTACTTACACGGATGTGGAATCCCACCAGGCAACAACCTGTGCAGTCTCTGGGCTCTCTAATGTCACTGTGACTCAGGCCTGTGCCTGCGCCGCTGGAAGCTGTACAGTGGGAGTGACGGGAACAACGAACTACTTTGGTCCTGGAAGTTTTAACTTCACTGTAACGGCCAACGGACTCACATCGAATTCTGCCAGTTCCACTTTCACCATCGATAACTCGAATACGCCTCCTGTGGCCAACAACATCACCCCATCGGCCTTTAACGAAGACACCCAATCTGTGATCACTTTGAGTTACACAGATGTGGATCTTGATCAGGCCATCTCTTGTGCCATCTCTTCTCCTACGAATGTGACGGTTACCCAGGCCTGCGCATGTGCCGCTGGTACTTGTACTGTCGGAGTAACAGGAACAACGAACTATAATGGTGCTGCAAGCTTCGCCTACACAGTAACGGCCAATGGACAGCCTTCAAATTCTGCGACGGCTACCCTATCTATCACCGCGGTGGATGATAAACCAGTGGGTGTGCCTCTCACTCCTGCGGCCTTCAACGAAGATACACAAAGTCCGGGTATCACCCTTAACTACACAGATGTGGAAGCCCACCAGGCCAGCACATGTTCGATCTCAAATCTAACCAATGTGACTGTGACTTCTCCTTGTACCTGTACCCTGGGTGCTTGTACTGTGGCAGTGACAGGAACCTCGAACTACCACGGTACGGCTAGTTTCGATTATACTGTGACGGCCAATGGTCTTACCTCAGACCCAAGACCAGTGAGTCTCACGATCTCATCAGTCGCTGATGCGCCAACAACGGCGAATATCACACCGGCTTCATTTAACGAAGACACTCAGAGTATTATCACCCTCACCCACACAGTGGTAGGCGGAGACGCTGCAGATTCCTGTGCAGTGACCACTCCGGTGAATGTAACTGTGACTCAGATCTGTGCCTGTGCGGCGGGAGTTTGTACTGTGGGAGTGACAGGGACTGCAAACTATTTCGGTGCGGCAAGCTTTCAGTGGACTGTTTCGTCAGGAGCAGCTCAGTCCACATCACGGAACGCGGCCCTAACAATCAATTCGGTGAACGATGCACCTGTGATTGCTGCCATTTCTAACCAAACAACTCCGGTGGATACGGCCCGGGCGATCAATATTACTTTTACAGATGTAGACAGTACTCTTGCCTGTTCACCGACTCGTCTCTCTATGACCTCTTCAAACACTGCCGTCGTCCTGAACTCAGCCGTTACCTGGTCCGGTTCCTGGAGTGCTGGGACTCCGACCTGTACGGCAACAGTAACACCGGTTGCAGGTGCCGCGGGGACTACGACTCTGACCTTTAATGGAAACGATGGTGCTGGAGGGAACACAAGTCAGGTTTTCACCTTCACAGTAAACGGAGCATCACTTCGTTGGAGAAACGCCTCAGACTCTGCCTTCATTTCCGCTCATGACTTTGGGATCCCTGGAACGAACACGACATTAACCGTACTTCTTAAAAACGTCGGAAACCAAACCAGTGGGGCAATCTCAATTACGGAAGCTCTGGGTGAACCACGTATTGGTACGGACTCAACTTGTACGACAATTCCAGCGAATGGAACCTGCACGGTCATTATCTATTGGCAAGAGTCCAACCCTAAACGTGTAAAGACCGAGACTTTTGAAGCCACTGATGGAACTTCCACGACACCGATTCTGACAGTTACTGGAGAAAAAGTATGATCAAGCTTCTCACTCTCTCTTCCCTCCTTATTTTTACACTGCAAGCGATGGCTGTTGACTTAAGTGACTGTCTCACTGATGCGGAGTCATTTGGAAATCATATTCAGTCAGTTATACCGAATGCAAATTGCTTTGATCTCTTAAAACTTGAAGATTCCAGAGTCGAAGCAGAAAGTTCGGATCATGTCTGGAAGGCCTACGCTTTCAAACACATGCTCTACCTTGAAAAGTACTCAGCCGGAACACTCGTCTCCCGTGAGCTTCTTGCCGGAGACCAGACCCAGCTTCGCGACATTAGGGTGGTAAAATTTGAAAGTACACAGAATAAACTCCTCCTTCTGCAAGAGGGCGAGGATGGTACAGAGTTCCTCTCCTATAACTTGGACTTTGTCGGTAATGTTTCACCGAAAACCTTTCTTTCTCACTCAGTTGCCAATGGTGCCCAAACAGCTTCCTTGAGTGCTAATGGAGAGGAAGTGAGTCTTCATTTCCCTACTGCTGTGAAGGTCTATTCCTCCACTGCTGATTCGCGTTTTAAAGACCAGGGTGAACAATACAAGGTCCAACTTCTCCGCATAGAAGCACCTTAAGAGTCCGAAATCTTAAGGTTTAACTTTTAAGAATCTCTTCATAAATGTCGATCCGCTTTATGAATGAGAACCCTGCCATCACTCTTCATTCTGGCCCTTCTTTCGATCCTCGCTTCCTGTAATGTGGGAGGCTCTAAGAATTCGAATGGGATCATTTCCAATCATCAAAACCACAATAATGAGTTCACTCTTTCGACCACCACCAATGTGATCTACCTGCCAGGGCAGACAATTAATTTTAATCTCACTTTCCCGGTGTCTGCTACCATCGCCGGCGGAACACCGAGTATCTCTGTGATCATTGGGACAAACTCTCGCACAGCAACCTACGTTTCAGGTTCCGGGACTTCCACTCTTGTCTTTTCCTATAATGTCCAGGCAGGAGAAAATGATTCTGACGGAATCAATGTATCCCCGAATGTGAATCTCAATGGGGCAACCTGCACTTATTACTCAACGGAGAGCTGTGGCTTAAACGTCGTTGTCCCTTCTCTGTCTTCCGTGAAGGTATCGGCCACCTCTAATCCCATCGCTGATAATATGGGGCCTATCACTTTTAACGAAGACACTCAGCAAATTGTTACCTTAAGTTATACCGATCCGGAAGGTGATCTCGCCTCAAGCTGTACTGTGGTTTCCGTGACAAATGTGACTGAAACTCTGGGATGCTCATGTAATGGCGCAGGCGTTTGTACGGTGGGTGTAACGGGAACTTCTCACTATTATGGTTCAGCGAGCTTCACCTATCATGTGACGGTTAACGGTCAAGAGACCAACACCGCAACCGCTTCCCTCTCTATCACCTCCGTGAGTGATGCCCCTCTCACCTCCAACTTCTCTGATAGCACACTCACCGAAGACACTCAGAAGATTATCACGCTCTCCCACACGGTTGTTGGGGGAGACGCGGCCACTTCGTGTAATGTCTCTAATCTTAGTAACATCACTGAGTCACAGGTCTGCTCCTGCAGCGCCGGTGTGTGCACAGTGGGAGTGACGGGGAATCTGAATTATTTTGGGGCCGCATCTTTTGATTATACGATTAGTTCCGCTTCAGCAGTGTCGACTCTCCGGACGGCGACTTTGACCATTGCTTCTGTTAATGATCTTCCGGTTATCTCGGTGATCAGCGCTCAGAACACTAATGCCAATACTCCTATCGCTGTGAATTTTACATTCACCGATGTGGAGAGCACCCTCACCTGTAGTGCCGCTCGTCTCTCCATGACTTCATCAGATACGGGTATCGTCTCAAATGCCGCTGTCGCCTGGAGCGGGAGCGTCCCGAATTGCACGGCCACCATTACACCGGTGACAAACGCCTATGGGACGACCACCATCACCATCACTGGTACGGATCTTGATGGCGGATCAACCAATCGAGTCTTCAATCTCACTGTTAATGGAATCGTTCTGATCTGGACGGATTCTGGTGGCACAACGATCACTAATTATGACTTTGGAACTCCTGGCACTCATACATCCGTTACCGTCAGGGTGAAGAATATCGGCAACACAACTTCCGGATCAATCTCCATCACGGATGGGGCCCTTAGCAATAGGATCAGTACCACCACTCCTACCTGTACGGCCTTGGCAGCGGGTGCAAGTTGTGCGGTCACCATCGACTGGAACAATAATGGTGCAGGCGGATACCGGGAGGAGAATTTTACGGCGACGGAAAGTGGCGGGGCCAATTCCGTTCTTCATGTAGAAGGAACGAAGTAACAAATATTTAAGATTTACTTCACAAACAAACTTAATATGAAGCCAATCCTCACCTAAATACAGTAATTTCGTAAATTTATCATCACTTTCGCAAGTTTTCTCAGGTTTAAGTCGATAGAGCCTGCATGAACAAAAATAGGCAGCTCGCCTATATTCTTGCGCTCACCTTTTTAATTGGCTGTAACGTCAAGGCCGTTAATACTGAGGGTGATCTTATCGCCAATCACCAGAATCAAAAAAATGAATTCACTCTCATCACATCTCTCAATCAAAATTATCTCAATGGAGATACGATTGTTTTTATTTTAAGTTTTCCTAAGGCGGTGGACGTCACG
>CAZPFM010000134.1:0-6812 GCA_964585845.1 uncultured Bacteriovorax sp. | reverse complement strand
GAAAACCCCGCCCATCAGGGTGTCGGTGAGAAAGTAGCGAGGCTCGACTTTAAAGTTCGTCATGAAGGCCTGATTTTGAATGCGCACTTGCGAGATATCCCGCCCGTCATCAATCCTGTTTATCTCATCATCAGCATAGCCACGGACAATATCCATCCCCGAGAGTCGGAAGACTTTAATGGGTGGAATGAAACCACGGGTTTTTTCCAGGGTGTTCACTACGTTCTCATTTTCATCGCGCTCCTGAATGATCACCGGTGATCCGTTTTCCATTATCTTAGACTGGGCAAGATTCTGCTGGGCCCCGGCCGCAATGGAGATCGCCACTGTTCCATTCTTAAATGGAATATAGAATCGATTGCGAGAGATGAGCTTAAAGTAATTAATCTCTAAGTCAGATGAATCCTGCGAGAGAAAAAGAGGATTCGCAAGCTCCGCTGAGAAGTTAAAGAAGGCACCACTCACAGGATTGATCTGGCTGTTCCGCAAATCCCAGGTGAGGCTTGGAGAGATCGCACCAATCCGGAAACTTCCATTTTGATCTGCACTCTCAGAGTTAAATTGATTAATTTTTTCCAGCTGATGCCGGATCGATCCAGAGAGCGTCCTTGTGAGATCACGGGTAAAGGTATTATTAATTCTCTGAATGTCCGCATCGAAAGCGAAAAAGCGCCGGCGCTGTTGAGAGATCGTCGCCGAATAATCGATGAGGGTGTCGAACATATCCCCCTGAATGAAAGTGGCACTCGTATTGTATTCAAGGAGCTGTTTATCACTGGCAGGACGATTGTCGTTAATGGTGGAGAAATTATCCCGCATGTTCACCTGTCCCTTAAGCTGAATGGAGCGGTTCATGCCTCCAATATTCAGATAGGAAACTGTTGTTGAAAGTTTAAGTCCCAAGTCGGTCCGGTAACCTGGAGCGACTTCGACGAGACCAAACTCTCTTTCCGAGAGACGAATGATGAGGTCAGTGGCGGTATTAGATGAGTTATGCCGAAGAGGGCTCACCTGAACAGTATTAAAAAGTCCCATCGCTGAGAGACGGGATTCAATCTCCCGTGTTTTGGCCGGAGTTATGAGGTCACCTTCATCAAGGGCTATTTTTTTAAGAATGACCTTCTTACGGGTTTTGTTATTTCCTAAGAGGATGACCCGGTTTAGACGAACTAATGGTCCGGTGATGATTCTGAAGTTCAGGTCTACATCTGCCCCACTGCGGGAATAACGAACAAAACTATCGTCATTTGTATTGGTAATCTCCGCGTAATAATAGCCCTCATTCTGAAGGAATTCTGTGACCTCGCGGATGTCATCAATCAGGGCGATGGGATTGAAAGGGGTTCCCTTTCTGTTTTGCAATTTATCGATGACTTCTTGCTCAAACTCAATCGGTAAACCCTCAAGTGAAACCGATCGAACATACGCTCTTTGTCCCTCGAATATGTTGTAGTCCACATTTACTGTTTCAGCGTCGTTTGAGAAATTGTAGTTGGGACCCTGGACCCTAATTTGAACGAAGCCATTTTTAATATAGCGATTCCTTATCAGGTCTACAAAATGCCGGAAATACTCTTCGTCAAAGTAACCAATGGAAGCGAGCTCAAAGGCGTCTCGATCAAAGAAGCTCTGAAGTTTTTCGGATGTATAGTAAGAGTTTCCGATGAAGTTTATCCCGGAAAGTCTCGTCTTCGGTCCTTCGGTGACAGTAATCCGATAAAGGGTCGCAATCTCTTTGTACATGGTCTCAAACTTCGAAACATCCACTTCCGCATCTGCTTGAAGGCGGGCATTCTTACGGTAATGCTCCTTGATGGCTTGCCGAATATTGGATTCGGTCAGTGGCTTTTTGTATTTTCGGAAGATATCCACCATCAGGGCCTGCAGAACATCCCGATCTTCTTTCTTTAATCCTTTGAAGTCGAAGGCATAAAGATCGTCGTTGGTGACTTTAATATCGAGGATGACCCGATTGCCTTTAATTCTGGAAGTAAAATCAAGACCAATTAAATAATAGCCATAGGAGAAAAGTTCTTTCTGAGCAGAATCGAGATAGACTTTAAAACGATTGAGCTCAAAAGGTTTATTGTAGAGGTTATAGAATTTCTTTGTCAGAAACTCGGCGACAAAAGTGGACTCAGCATTTGTCCGGATGGATTTAAAAATAAGAGGAGGCCCTAAGGTCACGACCACATTGACGTCGACCCCTGATGGTCTTTCAACGACATCGAAGACGGGTTGATTGTGAGGGTACCCGAGGGCTTCAAGCTTGCGCTTAAGAAGAGCGATACTCTCATGCAGTCTCTGAACCTCAAAGTAGTCGCCCTCTTTAAGGCTAAGCAACTGAAGCGGATCCGCCTCTAAGCTGCGATCGACGAAGCCGATAGAAATTTCCCTGATCAGCGGCTTTAATTCGAAATCAATTTTTAGATGATGAGATTTTTTCTTTTTTAAGAGTTGATAAGAAAAGGAGCGGTATCCGCCGTCAGAGGCGACAATCCGAAGGGTATCTCTCAAATGGACGATACTTCTGTACTCCCCTGTGAGATTAGCGAAGCGGGCCTTACGTTCGCTGCAACGATCAGAGTTGTGACAATTGATCGTAACCTCATTGACGCCAAGGCGGGCGCCCCACAGAAGTCCCGGAAAGAATATGAATAGAAAGAGGATGATCTGCTTCATTTGAAGGACCACCGGAACTTTAAATCTCCACCAATGGAGTTTGAATTATTGATGGAATCTTCTTCACCTTCCGCAGCAGTCCGGAGTTCATAGACCCCTTCTAATTGAATCTTTTTAGTAAGACTGTATGTAAGATTCATACTCTGGCGAGATCCAATGGATCCCCCCATGGTAGAAGAGACTGAGAGACTGGTCGCTTCGTCCAGACGTTTTTTGAGCTCTATTTTGGTTGCGGACCGGGTCCGTCCAATGTCCCCGGGAGCTGCGCCAGAATCAGTGGTGCGGCCTGCGAGAAGACTTTGCTCACTCTGTACGAATACCGTTCCGACATTGACCTGAATCCCAAACTGTTTATTAAGAATATCACTGATCTTAAATCGATCGAGAACGAAAGAGCCCACTCCCATTTGCGTGAGGTTCTGCTGGTCATCAGGTCTTAAGGTTCCAATCTCATCGGTGTAACCGAAAGCAATAAGTGAGAGAATAGAGTTTCGGGGCAGGGCCGGCTCAGAAGTGAGATCAAAGTTAAAACGCTCAAGATCTCCATAGGCCTTCGCATAGACTTTATAATTTGAGAGTGTGGTGACCGCTTGAATATCAAAGTCCGGATTGGTGATCTCCTTTCTGGAAAAGAAGTTTAAGTCCCCACTGGTAATGAAATAATCATTGTTCTTAAAAAAGACTCTGGAGGTATTCGGGGGAGCGTAAAGATGCCCTTCCCCCTTTGGGGATGCCGGATTACCAAGAAGTCGCACCTCTCCTTTTAAGCTTACATCCATTAGTGAATTGGAGATTTTGATCGGAGACTCGGCCTTGACCTCGACATTTAGATTGAAAAGTTTTCCCAGGATCGATTCCTGATTTTTTGGAAGATACCGAACCTGAGAAAAGGCAGAGGAGCGATTGGTGAAATCACTCACTTCGTTAACGATGAGGGCCTTATTTAAGGTCAGGTCCCCTGTTAAGGCATAGGGAAGGTCGTCACCCAGAATAATTCCATCTCCGGAGACATTGATGGCCGATTTATTAAGAATCGGGATTTCGGCCCGGTTGAGTTCGTATTTCAGGTTTACATCAGGAGCTTCGTCGTCAAAATAAATCTCTCCCATAAGGGATGCAGAACCATTTTCAATGGACGTCTGGAGTTTATTCACCATCAGCCGCCGGTCGACAAGCTCAATATCAAATGCCATTTGATTCAGCGGAATAGGAAGACCCTGCAAGGAGAGGTTAAGATTCTGGGCCAGGCTTTTAACAGAAAAACTGTATTCATCCTGTCGACCATGCACCGAAAACTCGTTTGTAAGATTGCCTTCTGCAGAGAGAACCTGAGCGAGGAGAATTTCAAAGATTTTTGAATTAATCTGAGCACTTTGTTCTAAGTCGACTTTCTTCCCAAAAGCACCTGACCCTTTTGAGATCAGAGTAAGATCCGCCGATCGAACGTTAAGATCCCACTTTTTGATGAGGTTATCGGCAATGATAAAATCCGGTTCAGAGGAAGAATATTGAAAATTAAAGTCCGGATGAGAAAAAGAAACGTTTTTTAATTGTCCCCGAAGATCAACGGACTGAAGGTAGTCCATAAAGCTCGCATCTAATTCAGCTTCGAGTTTTCCGGTAATCGCTTCCGATTCAATGTGTTCTCCGAAAAGTGCTGTAAGAATGGGTTTTACCTCCGGAACAGAAGCCTTCAGGGAAAATTTTGTTGGCCCCTGAAAGTTCCGGGAAAAATCGAATTTACTCTGAAGAATATCGCCTAGGAAGAAAAACTCTCCGGAGTAGCGCTTTGGATGAATATCCATCTTCAGTCTTGAGTCCTCAAAGGAGTAATTGAGACTCTTCGTTTTCGATAGGGTGGTGTCGAGACGCAGGGTATAGTCGGTATTCTTTCCCTCCCCTTTCAGATCACCTTTTATTTTACCGTCGATATTGAGCTGAAGGAATCTTGCAAAATTAAAAGAGGTCAAACTCAGGTTATTCCAGTCGAGCTTTGTTTTTAGATAATCCCTCGCCGTTTCATATTGAAAATTACCCTTAATTTCTCCGCCGCCTTTTCTGCCTACAAGATTCTCCACGCGAAGGACTTCGTCACTTAAGTTGAGATTAAATGAGCCATTATTGATGATCTCTCCGTAGCCAAAAAGATCACTGAAAACGATCGATGACTTGACCTTGAGGTCCGGGAATCGTGTTTTACCAAACACGGACGCATCCACCTTCGCATTGAAATTAATGTCCTCGGGTAAGAAATCGACTTTCTTAAAAATTGGAGTCAGA
The DNA here is from genome assembly GCA_964585845.1 of uncultured Bacteriovorax sp. GTDB lineage: Bacteria > Bdellovibrionota > Bacteriovoracia > Bacteriovoracales > Bacteriovoracaceae > Peredibacter. The sequence continues at coordinate 1,850 of CAZPFM010000134.1, read as the reverse complement.
ATGCGGGAGAGATCATGATAATTTGTTCCTGGCGAGTTGATACCAAGCGCGATATCCAGATTCTTGTAATTAACTGCACCGGTCACGCTAATAGGGGTGGAGCCATAAAGGCCTTCCATTTTTTGGATCAGTACACTATCAGATCCCAGATCAACTATGACATTCACGTCAGCAGTCCCGAGTTTATATTCGAGGACTTCAAAGTTACTCATCTTCCCGGCCAAATTGAGCTGAACGTTCTTCCCTTTTCCGCTTACACCCAGACTTAAGCGCCCTTTTCCTTTGATATCAAGATTCCCTAGGCTCCCAAGATCCTCGAGATCAAAAGGAGCATCCAGGATAGAAAACTTAATGCCTGCCTTGCTTACAAATCCATCCACTTCAACTGATGAGTTTGGAAGAGTAGCCTTTCCGGAGATACGGACTTCTTTGTTCACAACTGAAATATCCGTCTCTTTGAGTGTCAGCTGAGGAATGGTGAGCAAGGGAGAAGGCTTCTCCTCTCCGATCATAAGGGAGACATTCCGGGCAATAAATCCATCCCGGGGTTTGATGTAGAAATCTCCCCGGTCATGCCGAAGAATCAGCACTCCGCTTATGACACCCCTTAAGTCCTCAAGCTCAGGCACTACCCTCAGGGCATTCGAAAGCAGGTACTGATCAAATTTGAGTTGGAGTGGGCTTGGAAGAATGAGTTTTTTATTAAGATCAAAGACCATCGCAGGTTCAAGGAGGACAGCATATTGCTCCCCTCTTTTAAGCTCCGCTTTTTCGAGAAAAATACCTTCTGGTTTAAAACGGAAACTTCCTTCGATCGTATCGGCATAGGCCAGATTTGATTTAAAATCCTGAAGACGGGCAAAAGCTGAGCCCTGAACTTCCTGGTTGGCAATGGCGACATCAAAAAGGACATCTGCAAATCCATTCTCCATCCGGATCGTTTTCGTGATTCCTAAAACCTGATCAAGATTTTCCAGGGAGAGATTCAGTTCCCCTTTAAGATTGGCACTACTACGCTTTAAAAGTCTGTATTCTTTGACTTCTCCTTTGACGAGGAGAGACTGAACACCTTCGATTACTTTTAGACGATAGATTTCAAGCTTCTTCCGGCCTATCTCAAGATCTCCCCAGATCTCATCAATGATAAATTCGCTGTCGGCATCCGGACGAATGTTGGCGAGATGAAACCGGGTGACAAAATTCTTACCTTTCTTAAAAACTTTAAGCCGTCGGGCTTCAAGAAGATCATGATTAATCTTAATGAATGCATTTTCAACCAACAGAGTATCCACACGTAAAGGAAGTCGGTCAGAAATCTTAAAGATGTCATCAATAACTTTCTGTTGAATTTCTTCTGTCTTCTCATTGGACTCAGGCTTCAGGATCTCAATTGTGGAGTTTTGAACCTTGATTTCACCAAGAGAGATTCTTCGCTCTTCAATTTCGATCAAGTTAAGGTAGATGCCGAGTTTTCCAAGTTCGAGTTTCAAAGTTTCAGATTCTGAGACTCTTTTAACTCTGACTCGATTCAGCTCCAGGCCAGGTGGAAAAAGGCTAATTTCGATATTGTTGATGCTAACCTTCGCATCAACCTTCTTTTGGGCCAGGTCGGTGACGACTCTAGTGAGGAGGCTTCCAAAGGATCGTGTCTGGACAAAGAAGTACAGGGCGATAAAGCTCGCGATAACGATGAAGAGAAATGAGGCGAGGATGCTCCTAAGCTTCATTGAGTTTCTCTAACCTCTCTTTAGCGAGACGATAATCTTTATCGATCTCCAGGATTCGATGAAGTATTTTTATGGCTTCCCCTCTTTCATGGAGTTTCTCATAGCACTCAGCTTGAACGTATA
>CAZPFM010000133.1:0-6855 GCA_964585845.1 uncultured Bacteriovorax sp. | reverse complement strand
CTCCGATGTTTAAATGGGAGCAGAGTCTCATCACTTCCGAAGCTCAGCTTAAGGCCATGATTCAATCTCTTCCAACTCCTGTGGCGATGTTTGATAAGGATCTTCGCTATCTTGCTTTCTCCCGGAGATGGGAAGAAGAGTGGAAGATGTTTCTCGACTCCACGGAAGGGAAAGGAGTGCGGGAGCTTTTTCCTGAAGATTGGATCGAAGACATGCATGAGGCCCTCCAGGGAGACACCGTCGCCTCCGATGATGAACTGATTGAAATCTCTCCCGGTGCTGAGCTCTGGATCCGCTGGCTCATTCAGCCCTGGAAGGATGCTAACCAGCAGATCGGTGGAGTGGTCGTCATGGCCGAAAACGTCTCCCGCAGAAAAGAAACAGAGATGAAGCTCACCCAAGCCTCAAAACTTTCTGCCCTGGGGGAAATGGCCGGAGGGATCGCCCACGAGATCAACAATCCTCTCTCTATTATCAAGGGATACATTGATCTTCTTCGGAGACACTCGGCGAGAAAATCTCTCAACCCGGAGCTTCTTGGCCAGTACATTGAGAAGATGGACACCACCGTGGCGAGGATTTCAAGGATCGTAAACGGGATGAGACGCTTCTCCCGGGAATCCTCTATGGATGAAAAGGTGAGGTACTCACTTAAAAAGATCATCGATGAGACTCTTGATATTTGTCAGGAACGGATCAATAACAACGGAACGGCCGTGGAAGTCTTCAACGAAGTTGATGGCGAGCCAGTCATAGAATGCCGCCCTGTAGAGATCTCCCAGGTTCTTTTGAATCTTATCAATAACTCTTATCAGGCCACATCAAGCTATCCCCATCCGTGGATTAAAATTTGTCTGAAAGACCTCGGAGAGAAATATGAGATGTCGGTGCAGGACTGCGGAACCGGCATTCCTCCCCAGGTCGTTAAAAAACTCTTCCAGCCATTCTTTACCACTAAGGATGTGGGAGTAGGCACCGGGCTTGGACTTTCTATCTCCCGGGGAATCTGTGAGGAGCACGATGGTCGTCTGTATTACGACGATAGTAATGCACACACGACCTTTGTGATAGAACTTCCAAAACTCAAAGAGTAATTACTTCCACTTGATGTAGAAGCTATCCTGATAGTCATTGGCTTTAATGAGCTTCTTTTTCTGAATGTGATCTTTCAGGATGTCGGCGTCAATGAAACCATGCTTAACGTACTCAAGCTTCGGGTAATCATCTCCTCCTCCAGCGATGAACTGAGGGAGGGCGACGGTATAAGTTTTCTTGGGATCAAGAATCTTTCCGCCAACCTTGATCTTTGAGATCTTCTTCTTCTTTTTATCCACATTGATCCGGACTCCGGAGATCTGTGGGAATCCTCCGAGAGATCCCCCGGTAGGAAACTTCGTGATAATGGTTTCCAGGTATTTTTTAAGCTCATCTCCCTTCATCGTGGCAGTAACAACCTCGTTATTAAAGGGAAGGACTGTGAGGACGGTTTCATAGGTTACTTTCCCGGCCGGAAGGGAAGCCCTGATTCCACCTGAATTGGTAAGACCCACGTCGGCGTTGAACTTTTCCTTATAGGCTTCAGTGACGAGAGCACCCAGGGCCGTCTCTTTATTGCGGACTTCGTCCCGCTCTCCTGAAAAAACACCCTCAGCATCGCCCACCTGAACCAGAAGGCCTGAGTCACCTTTCTTTTTAAAAGGAGTCAGAAGCTTCAGCATCTCTTTATCTTCGGCCAGCTTGTTCTTAGTGTCCTTATGATTGACGGGAATGAGTTCACTCTTTTTAAGAGTGAGTTTGCCATCCTTAAATTCTAGATCCACTTTCCCTACATACTTACCCCATTCAAAGGCCTGAACGATGATCGCCCCATTGACCACATCCGGTTCAAAAAGAGGTTTCTGTGTGTGGCCACCCACAATGAGATCGATTCCATTGACTTCACGGGCGAGAGTCACATCTCCCGGAGAGTGAGGACCGTGATTGGCATTGGGATAGTGACCCATATGGGTAACGGCAATAAGGACATCAGAATCTTTACGAAGAGCTGGGACAAACTTTTTAGCTTCTTCGACAGCTGCCTTAAACTCAAGTCCCTCGGAGTTTTTAGGATTGGACTTCTTCGGAGTATCTTCAGTGGTGAGACCGAACACGGTGATCTTCAGATCATCCCGTTTAAGACTCACGTGGGATGGGAAAACCAGCTCCCCTGAGTTTTTGTAATAGATATTTCCGGAGAGAAAAGGGAATCCTCCCCAGGATCTTTGCTGAAAGATGGTCTTAAGTGGCTTGTCGAATTCATGGTTTCCAATCGCCATGGCGTCGTATTTCAATTTTCCCATTCCCCGGAAATCCGGCTCAGCATCCTGAAGATCAGATTGAGGAACACCTGTGTTCACATCTCCTGCATCGAGAAGAAGGATATGGCTGCCATTTTTCTTAGCTTCCTGGCGGAGTTTATCAATGAGAGTGGCACGGGCCGCGAGACCCCATTCACCGTCTTTATTTTGCCAGAAGCGCCCATGGTGATCGTTGGTATGAAGAACGGTGATCTTATAGGTCTTACCCTTGGTGAAAGCGAGGGCCCCAGTCGATAAGCCAAGTATAAGTAATCCTGACACTAGCTTCATAGAAACTCCTGAAATTTTTTAAAAAACTATAGCAGATTCTCTTATTGATGGGGATTTAATTGGCAAATCCTCCTTCTGTTTGGTATATCAAACACATGCTTATATCTGATGCCCCAATTAAGACAAAACTTGTCGTTCGATCCTTTCACCCTGACTCCCAAGCAGAGATCTCTGATCTTCAAAGCCGGCTAATGCATCTGGGTTTTTTTGCAGGGGAAACCATCAGGATCACTCACCGGGCCCCGTTGTTTAAGGAGCCCTTTTTGGTTGAGGTCCGGGGTCGGCTTGTTGCCCTCACGCGATCTGAAGCTTCACTTGTTGAGGTTGAGGTAAAAGAATCATGAAACGGATTGCTCTTATCGGAATGCCCAATGTGGGGAAAACGGCCCTTTTTAATAAACTCACCGGAAGCTTCCAGCGGGTGGCCAATTTTCCCGGCGTGACTGTCGAAAAAAAAATGGGATGGATCACCGAGAAGGGTGAGAAACTCTTTGAAGTCATCGATCTGCCGGGGATTTATTCTCTGGATGCAACGACTCTGGATGAAAAGGTCACAAAAGATTTTCTTCTTCAGAAAGAAAAAAAATCTTCCGCGGATCTTTTCGTCTTTGTTCTGGATGCCACCAATCTCGATAAATCTCTCTTCCTCTGCCTTCAGCTCAAGCGCCTGGGATACCCGCTCATCATCGCTCTTAATCTTTTTGATGAGGCCAAGAAAAGAAAACTCGAACTTGATATTGAAAAACTCTCAGGGGAACTCGGTGCAGTGATTGTTCCTACCTCTGCTGCCACTGGCTTTGGAGTGAAGGATCTGATTCAGGAGATGAAAAATCACGCGGAAGATAATCTTCCTGAAATCACTCTTCCTCAGAATGCTCAAAGATATTTCCGCTCTCCGGAGTATGTGAACGGAATTTTTAAGGACATCGACCGGATTCTTGGAAAGGTGACTCTTGAACCATTACGGGCCGACAATTTCTCTGCGGCCTTAGACCGATGGGTGCTTCATCCGGTCTGGGGGATCCTCATTCTTCTCTCGCTTCTCATTTTTATCTTTCAGCTTCTCTTTACCTGGGCAACGCCTTTTGCAGATCTGATTGAAGCCTTCTTTGGTTACCTCGGAGAAATCGCTTCAACAGGTATCTCCCATGACCTTCTCCGAAGCCTCATCGTGGATGGGGTGATCAACGGAGTGGGTGGGGTCATCGTCTTTCTCCCCCAAATCGTTCTCCTCTTTCTTTTCATTCAATTCCTCGAAGACTTTGGTTATCTCGGACGAGCCGCATTTCTCATGGATTCATTCATGCGGCGAATGGGACTTCCTGGTAAGGCAGTGATCCCGCTTCTTTCTTCCCACGCTTGTGCCATCCCCGGAATTCTTTCGACCAGGGTTATCGAGAATCACCGTGAGCGTCTTATCACTATGCTGGTGATTCCACTTACCACTTGTTCAGCGAGACTTCCTGTTTACGCCATTCTCATTGCGGCCTTGGTCCCTAATGTCGCAGCTTTCGGACTTCCCTGGCTTCGCCTTCCGGGTCTAGTGCTTTTCATGCTCTACATGATTGGTTTTGTCTCCGCGATGGTGGTCTCCATCATTTTTAAGAAGACTCTTCCTTATAGTTCTCCATCCATGCTCCTGATGGAACTTCCACCTTATCGTCTTCCAAAATTTCGAAATCTCTTCCTGGTGATGAAGAATAAGGCCGAGATCTTTCTTGCGAAGGCCGGAAAGATCATTCTTGTGGTGAGTATCATCATCTGGGTTCTCATGACCTTTCCTCAGCAGGATGGCAAAACGGATATCAACCAGTCCTATGCCGCTTCCATCGGACGTGTGTTCGAGCCAGTCTTCAGACCACTCGGATGGGACTGGAGAATGACCTCTGCTCTTATTCCAAGCATCGCAGCCCGGGAAGTGGTCGTGAGTGCGCTCTCTATGGTGGTTTCAGTGGAAGAGGGTGAGGATGGTTTTGAAGAAAATATGTCCAAGGCCCTGGTTCAGCAATTCAGCATGGGAAGCCTTGTGGCCCTCATCGTGTGGTTTGTCTTTGCTCCTCAGTGTGTCTCGACCTTTGCTGTCTTACGAAGAGAGACGAACTCACTGAAGTGGCCCATGTTCATGGTCGCCTACACATTGGCCATGGCCTATGTCTTCTCGTGGTTGACCTATGTAGCGTTTAACGCTTGGTTTTAGGTCTTTTTAATCAGTTGAAAGAATAGGGTGAGACCAAAAAGGGTTCCGGAGATTAAGGCCGGTATACCAAAACCTGCAAATGAATAGGCATCAAAAGTATAGAAGCCTATAAGACTACCGAAAAAGAAAAAAACGATAATCCCGATTCGCATGAGATTGCTTCTGCGCTCGTCATTTAATTCCGTCAGATCTCTTCTTGCCAATTCCCTTGAAACACCGATGCCAAGATCGGTGATGAGACCTGTAACATGGGTTGTGCGCACGATGGCCTTTGAGACCAAGGTAATCATGCCATTTTGAAGTCCGCATAGAAAACTGAGAAAGAGAAGAAGCTTCATCTCATCAAAAGAACCTTTTTGAGAGCTAAAAGGTCCGAAGAGATCTTCCCCCTTTAGGCTTAATACGGCCGAGGAAATGAAGAGGATTCCAAAGACCAGATAATATTTAGGCTTCCCTTTACCACGAAGATTGCGGTCAATGAGAATTCCACTGAAGAAGGCGCCTAGGAAGAATGTAAAAACAGGCAGTAGAAAAAGCATCGATTGAGAAAGGCTTTCAGAGTACAAGGCCATAGGTGATAGAGTAAGGTAGCCACTTAGGTGAGAGACAAAATATCCGCAGGCGAGAAATCCTCCGGCATTAAGAATTCCTCCCTGAATGGCCAGTGCATGCCAGATAGCCATGTTTGACTTTGAAAAGGTGGAAATATTTTCAGAACCGAAGATCATTTTTTTTGCTACTTAGTTTTAACTTTTTCCCAGTTCTTTAACTGCCAGGTAGTCCGGATCCGGGCCACTTCTTTTCTCGATTCCTTTTCAACGATGACGGTCTCCAGAGGCTGAAGATAAACGTGATCCTTATCTAGTCCCGCCTGAATTTTTTCAAGATCAATTCCTGTTCGCTCACAGCTCGCTTCAAGATCTGTGCGACCTTGCCAGGTGTAGGTGCAGTTCATCTCGCTCATGATGAGGCGATACTTACTAATACCAAACGAAGAAATGAGAGCGATTCCGGCGCAGAATTCTCCCACTGTCGCCATAGCACAAGCATGAACGCCGCCGAGGTGATTGTGATTGAGTTTCCTGTTAGGAAGAGCAACCACAACCTGATGGGAAGTGATTTTTTTAATTTTAAAGCCGTGAGGGGCATTGAAGGGAATGCCAACTTTGAGCACATTGTTGAGAGCAATAAGCGAGAGGTCATTGGGGTTGGCGAGAAGTGTATCGATGAGTTTGAAGGCGGCGGACATATTATTCTCCGATAGTCTTTAAGAGATCTTTTTTAGCGGCCTTGAATTCATCTTTGAGACGATTCACGATGGTCTTTAGTGGTTCAATCTCATGGCTGAATTCAATGGAAGAGCCCGCAACCCAGACTGTTTTATAGGTGGCAGCGAAGGCGGCTTTTTCCACGGCCTTCATCCCTTTGTAATAGGTGAGCATCTTGGCGTACTTCTTTAACTGCTTGTGCTTATTCAGGTAGCCTTCGATCATGTTCTGATCTGTACCTATCTTTTTGAGATAGGGAGTATTGATGACCGTGCAACGACTTCCTGAGATCTTAGTTGAGGTGACGATGTCATCGGCACCGTATTCAAGACAGGCCTTCTTGTACTCCTGACTGATGGGAGATTCTTTACAGGCGATGAAGGGAGATCCGATGGAGAGTCCGTCTGCGCCGAGGGCAAGCATGGAGAGAATCCCACTTCCAGTCCCCACACCGCCGGCGGAGATGACAGGAATCTTGCATTTCTTTTTTAAGAGAGGAACGAGGACGGATGCAGGAATATTGCCCAGATGCCCACCAGCTCCGGAGTTCACGGCGATGAGTCCATCAGCTCCAAGAGCTTCAACCTTAAGAGCGTAGGCTTCGTCCACCACGTCACAGAAAACTTTGACTCCCTGTTTCTTGGACTCCTTGATCACTTTCTCAGGGGATCCCAGAGAAGTGATAAAGAAATTGACGCCCACCTCAAGACACTTCTCGAGCTGCTTTTCCCAATAGATGTTGGACTTATTGACGATGAGGTTC
>CAZPFM010000132.1:3352-6871 GCA_964585845.1 uncultured Bacteriovorax sp. | reverse complement strand
ATGATGAGAGGATTGTAGCATGAAGGATAAAATGAACGATAACGAATACTTTAACATTATGACTTATGGGAAACCGATAGGAACGATCAATGTCATTCCTCATCCTGAAGACATCATAGATGTTGACCCGTTTGTCATTGCCTCTATGAAGGCTCGTTTAAAGGATGAGAGTCTTGAAAATGTTTATGATCTAACTGACAGGAGTTTCGATGAAATTGCTCTAATGCGAGAAAAGAATAAGCTTAAAAAAGTTTTTAGAACCCTGACTCAGCTTCAGGATGCTTTTTCGAGTATTAAGTCCATGCGACTTGTTCAAGAGGAAATGAAATTTGAAGAAGTAAATCGAGAATTTCTTTCACAATACTCGTTTTCAATCTCAAGAGAGAAAAATATTGATGAGTTTGACTTCTATCGTTCGTTTCTTTTTAGTGAAAATCTCGTTTTAAAATCTGAACGAGCAAGCAAGGCAACTAGCCAAGATAATTTTGCGATTCTCCTTGAAGACTACCGCATAATTCATTTTGAACCCCTTAAGATTTCTAAAGAGGCCATTCAATTGAGTTCGAATCTTCTTGCACTCTTTAAGGAAAGGAAACTGGCCTCAGAGTTTGATGAATTTTTATCATTTTTCTATGGATCAATGGCATGATCGATTTAATTATACCTCCGTCTTGGGCTCGTAGCCCTGGAGCAGAAGTTTTAAGTTATACAAGCGGTAGTCACATCCCACCGACTGATTATTCTGAAGATCCCAAGGATGGAGAACCTTTTTTAACAGGGCCAAGTGATTTTATAAATGGAAAAGTTTCATTCAAGAAGTATTCTCGTAAGGCAAAAGCATTCTGTCTTCCAGGAGATATTTTAATAACCGTTAAAGGTTCTGGCACTGGAAGTTCTGCTGTATCTCCAATAAAGGCTGGAATTAGTCGTCAATTAACAGCGTTTCGGCCCAAACAAGCAAATCTCTACACTCCAGAATTTATTGCTTATTTCTTTCGCTTATTACAAGATTCATTGCAAGGTGCTGCTAAAGGAGCCGCGATTCCGGGCATTACACTTGGCGATGTTCTCAATAAATCATTTCCGGTCCCACCACTCAAAGAACAAGAACGAATTGTTAGAAAAATCGAATCATGCTTTGAGAAGATTGAGGCCATTGAAAACAATCTTAACAAAATTGAAATTGGATTAGAGAAACTGGCCATAAGTTTTCTCACTCGAGATGGTGAATGGTTGGAATCAGCCCCCTTAGATGAGCTCACTGATGAACGCCTTGAAAGAATAAATCAGAAAAATCCGAAATGCAGAAAAATCGGAGTGGACAATGAGTTAGGGGTTGTTGATCTTCGAGTCACAGGCAAACAGAATTTTGAAAAATATAAAATCGTAAAACAAGGTGATATTCTATACAACCCTATGAGAATCAATGTTGGCTCGCTTGCGCTATACAACGACATTGAAGATGCTATTACAAGTCCAGACTATATTGTGTTTAGCGTTCGCCAAGGATTTTCCAAATGGCTGATATTTAAGTTTCTCAAATCGTCTTTTGGCGCAGAAGAAATTTCTAAGAAATTAAAGGGAGCTGTAAGGGAAAGACTCTACTACAAGAGCCTTAAACAGATAGAATTCTCAAATCCATCAATGGAAACACATAAAAAAGCTGAAAGAACGATAGAGACAATTAACGATAGTCTGATTTCTCAAAAAGAAAACCTACTTACTTTCATTTCAAAATTAAAAGAATCTATACTTCTCAAAGCTTTTGAAGGGCGGCTAGTTGAGCAAATTCCATCCGAAGGGACAGGTCATGAGTTAATGGCCAAGATTCTTTCGGGAAAAGAACCTTCGAAAACAAATGCAGTTGAATTAAATACCAAAGCAATTAAGAGCATAACGACTGTCAAATCAGTAAGTCCTAAAGGTAATAAAAATGGGAAAAAATGAATTAGATGGCATCATTAAGCGATGTACAAATATTTTAAGAACAGATGACGGTATCAGCGGGGCGATGCACTACACCGAGGTGCTCTCTTGGCTTTTGTATCTCAAGTTCTTTGATGACAAAGAAAAAGAACGCAAAGAAATGCTGGAGATTGAGGGCGAGAAATATACCCCATTCCTTGAAAAGAAATACCGTTGGGAGACCTGGGCTTCCGACAAATCAGAACTTACGGGAAAGGACCTAATAAACTTTATTAATAACGATCTGTTTCCATATCTAGCAGCTCTTAAGGGGCAAAAAGAAGGTGATCCTAGAGACGTTGTTTCTGCAATTTTTTCAAATTCTACGAACCGTGTAAACAGTGGTTACTTACTTCGTGATGTAATTTCTGAAATTCAAAAAATTCATTTTGATGTTAGTGATGATATTTTTGTTCTCTCGCACCTGTATGAAGATTTGTTGAAAGAAATGCAAGAGGGCGGAGGTAACAACGGAGAATTCTACACTCCACGAGCACTTATTCGCTCAATGGTTAAAATTCTCGCTCCTAAGATTGGAGAAACTATTTATGACCCTGCCTGCGGCACAGGAGGGTTTTTAGCTGAAGCTCATATCCAAATGAATGATCAGGCGAAAACTCCTGATAAAAGAAGAGTCTTAAACTATAAAACTTTTTTTGGGCAAGAAAAAACACCTTTGCCTTATGTGTTATGCCTGATGAATCTTACTCTTCATGGCATGGATTACCCACAAATTTCAAAAGGAAACACTCTTCAAAGGGATATTCGCACGATTGAGGATCATGAAAAACATAACATTATTCTCGCGAATCCTCCATTTGGGGGCCAAGAACAAAAAATGATCCAGGCTAATTTTCCTATTGAATCGAATGCTACAGAAATTCTGTTTCTTCAGCACATAGAGAAAATGCTGAAGGTTAATGGCCGGGCAGCTGTAATAGTGCCAGAAGGAGTTCTTTTTCAGACGAATGCAGCCTATGCGAGATTAAAAGAAAAATTTTTAAAAGAATGTAATCTGCATTCGATAGTGAGTTTACCTTCTGGAGTGTTTCTACCGTATTCACCTGTTAAAACTTCCGTACTGTTTTTTGATAAAACAAAAAAGACTAAAGATGTTTGGTTTTATGATTTAGCACTACTTGAAGGTAAGAAGCTCACGAAAAAAAGTGGAATTACGGATGAACACTTTAAAGATCTATTGAAAGTTTTTAAAGACCGTAAAACGTCTGAACGTAGTTGGCTTGTACCTGTGGAAAAAATATTGGCTAGCCATACCAATCTCACGGCTTCTCATTATAATCCACACCATGTCGAGTCAGAGGAACTTCATGAGCCAGAACAGTATGCACAGGAAATTAAAAACCTTTTAGAGGATTCGCTCACTAGCATTAATGGACTTTTGAAAGAGCTATAGCATGTTGATTCAACTCAACGAATACAAAAAATTAAAGCAGCAGTCTGTTGACGTTAGATCAGGTCTTACTGTTCTTGTGGGTACAAACGGTAGCGGAAAATCATCATTTCTTGAGACTCTGTTTTTAAACCATGTTTTAC
>CAZPFM010000132.1:0-3342 GCA_964585845.1 uncultured Bacteriovorax sp. | reverse complement strand
TTACATGGCATTACTGGGCAAACACCTTTTGATAACTGTGTTGTCTATTCTTCAGGGATAAATGAATCATTTTCACCACTTTATAAAGCTCACTTAAATGTTCTCTATCGGAATGCTCTAAAGATTGTTTCAGATCACGAATCAAATGGTTTGACTGCGAAGAGCAAATACTATTTTTCTAAAGAATGGGCGCCTTTCCTCATCCTCGTTTCAACATTTCTTGCAAAGGAAAATTCAAATATCACAAGATGGATGAATCATTTTGGACTAAAGTCTGCCTACTTTGAATTTGAAATCTACTTACCTGCTTCCTTTAAAGAAAAGCTCAAACAGGCCTACAAGAACATTCAAGAGGGGAAATCTGATTATGGCTTCGAATCATCACAACTTGTTAAGTTTTTAGCGACTCTTATCGGAGATGATCTTGAAGAGAAGTTAAGCCAATCTCGTTTCAAAGTTAGTTGGGGAGACAAAGACAATTTTGCTTCAAATCAACGCTCTGTTATGAATTTATCTTTGTTTACTGAACTTTTTGATTCTCAGCTTTTCACTAGTATTGATGATAATGCTAACCCAGTAAATAAATTTTTCCAGATGCTGCAGGTATTATCTATTGGTGGAAGCCGTACGAAGTTTATCCCTCTTGAGCATGCAAAGATAACATTTTCCCGAAATAACGGAGTTATAGACCTTCACGCGTTAAGTGATGGGGAATTTCAGATCTTGATAAATTCAGCTATTCTTGACCTCTTCGACGGAGAACGGTCTCTCTTCCTGCTTGATGAGGTTGATGCTCATATTCATCCAACTATGGTGAGAAAAGTTTGGAGTTCTTTTGAAAATGTACAGGGACACGCATTTACGACATCACATAACTTGTTAACAATTTCTAATTCTGAATATAATCGAATCATTTTTCTCGAGGATGGAACGATAATCTCAGATACTTCAAAGAAAGTTAAACTTGTTGATGACATTTGTGGCACACTGTTTGGCGCTCCTATATGGAAAAGTCTCCTATATACGATAGAAAATCTTGTGCTGATTGATGGTTTAGGTGACTGGGAAGTTTTCAAGGCTTTGATACAAAAAATAGGCATTGACTTTATTCCTTTAGAACACGACCTGCTTGTAATTGAGCGTAGTTCGGGGACTGATAAACGTAGTCGTGAAAATTTGGAAATCCCTAAAGTGAATTTTGTTAAAGAAATGATTGAAATTGCAGAAAGATCAAATATCGAACGATCACAAATCAAATTGAAAAATATTTTCTTGCTATGTGATTCAGATTCATACGTTTGCCCACAAAACAAACTTAGAAATGGATTGGATATTAAAAAACATAATGATCTACGTGGGTTTAATGTGCACTCAATAGTATGGAATAGGAGAAATATAGAGAGCTACCTAATTTCGCCAGCTGCGCGATCTTCTTATGACAATGCTCCTGCTACCACATTTGCTTGGGGCAATCTTGAGAATTTTGGGAGTTTAACGGAATCATTACTTACTCAAGAAAGAATGCAGAGAGTGGATTGTAAAACTACCGTAAGGAGCTTTATAGGAGCGACAGGTTTTGATAAGGCCAGAATGCTTGAATACGTTGGAAGAATGAATAATGACGAGATTGATCCATATCTAAGCCTCGTCTTTAATGAGTTACAAAGAATAAAATCGCTTCCATAAATTTGCATTCCATTCGAACTTACGATCTCGCCTGGTCTTTTTCCTGGACTGACATGGCCGACCCAACCCCTCGGACTTACTAAGCATTTCCTGTCCTGTTGACAGGTGAGATTAAATGCCGTAATATACTGAAATGACATTAGGTCTAATGTTTTTCATGGATGATTCGATAAGATTAATGGCTCCGGACCTGCAGAGTTGTAGTTCTGATAGAAGCCTATTAGAGGTTCTCCATGTCTGAAAGCACATCATTCCAAGAAATCGATGGTTTATTTTTAAAGCAAAAGCTTAAGTCATCATCAATTTCTCAAAAAATTCTAAGCGACAAATTGGGTGTTGATGACGGTTCATTATCAAGATGGATTTCAAAAAATCTAATTCCGGCTAATATGGTTTGGAGAATAAGAAAAGAAATTGGATTATCAGTAGAAGATGTAAAAGTTTTATTGAAGGCACCATCTTATAGAGTTTACTTCAGAAGAAAATTTCTTGGAAAAGTTCAGGACCACTCAGAAAGAAATGCAATTAATTGGGCACAGACCTTTTTATCTCTATCGACTCTTCATTCAGATAGAAAATTTCTACCTATAGACCTATCTTCTTCAACTGATGCTGAATTGGTTGCAGAGAAAATTCGGGATTATTTAAAGTTTGATCAAATACTATCAATTCGTAATATGGTTTCTCTCCTGCGAGAACAAGGAATTGAAGTTGGGTTCATTCCATTCAGTAAACTTGAAATAGATGGGAATTCCAATGAGAAACAGAAAGAGGTTGCTTTCACAGTTACAGATTTCAAAAGATACTGTATTTTTTTGGATACCAATAGCACCCTTGGCGCCCTAACTTTTCATCTTGGCCATGAGATTGCGCATATCTTTCGGGCATCGATTCCATTTTCAAAGGAAGAAGAGAAGTTTTGTAATTCAGTGGCAGCAGCATTGATTTATCCGAAGTCATATTTTATGTCTAAGCAAGAGAAGATTTCTGAAGTCGTTTCAACAAAAGACTTTGATTCGATTACAGATCTAATAGAACAAATTGTAGATGATGTTGGAGGGGAGTTTGAAGGAGTGGTCTATCGACTAATAGGCTTTGGTCTTCTCCCCGCTAAAAGTGGTCTAACTACTGGATTGATTGGATTCGCAAAAAGAAAAACTTCTGCTTCAAAAAAAATCTCTGAAGCATACTTTAAAAATTTTATCCCAGGTGATACAGCTTCTTATAAGAAGTTTTGGGAATCAGAACAAATATCCTCCTCCTCTGTTATCTTTCGTTATTATGACTTAGTTAAACGAGCAGTAAGCAGGGACGATCTCTCTCCAAAAAAGCTATCCGAGCTGTTCTTAATGGATTCAGCATTGGCAGATGAGTTGGCTACTCATTGGCGATATACTCATCAGTTGGAAATCAAAGAAGCCAATGAAAATAATTCTAAGTGATACAAACGCTGTAATTCAGCTCGCAATCATTTCCACAAAAGTTTTTTTAAAGAATGAGGCTTATGAGCTTGTCGTCATAGACGAAGTGCTTACGGAGATTAAAGGCCTCTTGAAAAACGAAGATAAAGCTAAGAGACTTGGTGATAATTTGAAATGGCTGGTGGCCAATGTTGTTCCATCAAAATCTTATAAGCTACCTAGCGATTGGGAAGAA
>CAZPFM010000131.1:0-6886 GCA_964585845.1 uncultured Bacteriovorax sp. | reverse complement strand
TAGAAACAATCTTATTCACTTGAACAGGATCAACTTTTTCGATCTTAGTTCTACCGTAGGCAGTGTAATTATATCGCTGAACCGGCCTACCTTGAAAGTCTGTCAGATCATGAATCGAATTCAAATGATCTTTGGTGTAAAAGAAGAGCTCTTGTTCTTCAAACTGTCCGTTCCCATTAATATCTCTGAGCATAGCGATGGGCTCATCAATTCCAGGACCGTGTAAATAGATTGCTCGGAGCGAGTTATCAGAATTAAATTCAGCGATAATATCCTCCGATTCGTAAGCGAATCGAACTTCATTGTTCTCAGATGTTCTTGCGATCCTTCTGTTAAAAGGATCAAACTTATTAATTACTTGCGCCTTAATAGAGTTATCCGGTCTTTTCACAATTGTTTCGATGATCTTTCCTTCAACGCTCCAGAAATACTGGGTCTTCTCACCAGTGAACTTGTTCACTTTTTCAGCAAGCTGACCATTAATTGTATAACTATAAGTATAATCGGCATCTTCAAGGAGGTGATTTAAATTATCATGAACTTGACCTCTATTTGTATGGTTACCCATCACATCATATGAGAAGTTGCCATCCGTTGAGGCAAATATGAGCCGATCTAGGTCATCATAATTATACTTGAGGTCATACTGACCAGATGATCCCTGTCCAGGTCTAATGAACGATTTTTTGATTTCTTTGATCGTTCCTGTGGGATTGAATCCTAGTTCAAATCTCGAGATAGGCTCCCCATTAGCGTATTCATTGGATAAATAAGTAAGTCTTCCAGCAGCATCATAGGCTCTCTGGACTTTAATGCCGTTGGAGAGGATATCTGTCTCAGGTCGGCCGAGTTCGTCCCAGTATCTTTGCCAGTTGATTTCATGACCCGCAAGTGTCGCACTCATTCCTGAGAGAAGCTTTCTTTCGTTATAAGAATAATTAATAGAAAGAATAGCTTCTCCTCCAGCTACATAATTCAGGGTATTCCTTAAACCCCTCTGATCATAAGTCATGATGAGAGTACCAGGAACATGACTGGATTCAGACTGGATGAGGCGTCCCATTGAATCGTAGTTCATTGAAACGGCTGAATCAGTATTCGAAGCAAAAATGAGCAGATCATCTTTATCATAGGAAAAGGCACTGCTTTGAGTCGAGCTTGATCGTGTTTTCAGGCGCCCTTTGAGATCATAGCTGTAATCGATCCAAGACCCATCCCGATTAATCTTCTTCACAAGTCTGTCGTTAAGATCATAAAAGAATTTTTCTTCTTGGCTTTCATTATTAATAATTTTTGAAACTTTAAAACTTGTGGGATCGTAGTCCCAACTCGTGACCGAATTGCCAGCATCGGTGAGCGTCTTAACATCACCTTTGGGCGTGTAGGTCAGATATGTCGTATAGTTTAACGGTGCCAAAATAGCGGTCAAGCGATTTAAATTGTCGAACTCATAGTTGGTGACCCGACCTTGCTGATCTTTGACTTGAGTTAAATTACCTGCCAGATCCCTAAAATATTCAACAATGAATCCTAATGGGTCAGCAACAGACTGAAGATTATGATTTTCGTCATACCCCAGGTGGGTTTCATGTCCTAAAGCATCTCTTGATAAGACTAAATTTCCAAACTGGTTATAAGTGAAAGTTTGGCTGTTCCCGGCTTCATCAGTAATAGTTTCCGGCAAGCCAAGAGAGTTATAGGTAGTTGATCTAGTGTTGTTGAAAACATCTTTGACTGATGCTAACTTGCCGAACAGGGAATCATAAGAGAAAAAAGTTTTTCCACTCGCATCCTCAGAACTAGTCACACGTTGCTTACTATCAAAGGAGCGAATAATAGAGCGGCCTTCAGGACTCCTAACTTGTGTGAACATTCCGTTTTCATCCGGGGTATAGGTAGTCTTGCCTTCTAGGCAATCCATTTTTTCAATCATCGACCCCATACTATTTACTCTATACTTAAGCTTACAATCACCGGACTTTGAATGATCTGATGAGGACTGTATGTCCTCGGGCACAACTACAGGTAATGGATCAGAATCTTTAGTTTCCACAGAAGGCATTAGCCCTACAAGAGAAATGGAAGTAAAAAATCTTTCTCTATTCCCAGAGATAACTTCCGACGAGACTCGGTTCATCACATAATTGAATTCAGTTATTTCGCCATCTTCCTTAATTTCTGTTTTAAGAAGAGAGTCCACATCATAGGAAAAGCTCTTCGAATTCCCGTCTGGTCCATCAATTCTGGTGAGATTCCCAACATCATCTATTTCAAAGAATGTTTGTCTATTAGATGAATCTATAACTGATTCTAGATAGCCTCTACCGTCATAATTAAAAAAGAAGCGAACATTACCAAAATGCTGGATCTCTTTTAACTGACCATTGATTCCATATTGGAAAAAAGTATTTTTCCCATCTTGCTTCAAAATCGATGTAATGAAGCCCTGCTGATTGTAAGTCCTTTTTGATTTGTCTATTTCAACAATTTCAAACGTACCATCTTCAAGCTTTCTTAGTTCGCTAGTAAAACCCTTTTGTGTGGTATAAGTAATCATTTGCTCTTTATTACTTTTGTTTGAATTCTTCATAAAGAACTCACCATCTTTAACTAAGACAATTCCTGTTTCAGGAGAGAAGGCCATAGCGGAAATTTTCGCCCCATTCTTTTTAGCAAAACGTTTTTCTTTTACAGTCGATCCGGAGAATGAAAGCTCAGTCAATTCTTTAGACCCTTTCCCATCCCAGTGAAACAGTCTACCCTCATTATCTAGGAGATAATAAAGATTTAAAATTGGGTCATAACTTAACATTTTAGGCTTTAAACTTCCGTCAATGTTCGTTTTACTAGAGCTTCCTTTACCAAACAATGTAAGAACACTTTGATTCTGAGGATAAAGGTTAACTATCCTTCCATTATTCATATCCACTACTATAGGATAATCTTCGTTATTGAAGAGTACCTGGGATGGGTTACTTAGGCTTAATGGTAAATAGCCTGCGTTCTCGGCCGAGTATGTCTCCAGCTTCCCTCGTGGAGTGATAAGCATGACTTCACTTGCGGTTGTAAAGAAAACAGCCCTCATTTTATCTTCAGACACGCTTAGTGGCTTGTTTTTATGAGTCGCGATCGTCTGAATAGTTCCGTCATGAAAGACTCGTCGAATTTTGTAATTATCTCTATCTGCTATATAAAAGCCTCCTTCCTCGGCTTTAGCGATAGCGATGGGACAATTCAATTGGGCGCCTACAGCTAACTCGCCGTCGCCAGAAAAACCTTTCTCTCCCGATCCCGCAACAACGTCTACTGCTCCATCAGGTGAAATCCTAAAAACTTGATTGTTTTCGCAATCAGCGCCATATACCAAACCATCAAAAGCAGCGAGGGAGTCAATCTTTATTTCGAAGTTTGATTTCTTACTGACAAGCTTCCTCGCAGTCACTTCTGACGCCAGTGATGTGGGAGTATAGTGAATCGTCCTATGGGTACCTAAATCCCGAAGGACCTTTCCGCTTGGAGAGACATGCAATCGTTCAAGTCCACTGATACTCCAGCCAGCACCAAAAGAAGATAACTTTCTATTAAGTATTGGTACATCGTCCTTTACTTCGGTAGTAAATGTAACCGGAACCCGGGCGAGCACTCCAAGGCGTACATTCGGAGGTCCACCGAAGTAGGAAGCAGTGGCATACTCGGAGTCAGAGTAACCAACTGTGAAAGAATTTGTATATGTGTAAATGCCGGTTGGCAAATACAGGTCATCAGCGTTCTTCGCTTCAATGAGAGATCGGTAAAGAGTTTTTTTCGTCGCACCAGAACCTTCGTAGGAAAATGTTCTTGTCTTACCGGCTATTGTTATAGAGGATCTAATGAAATCTGCTGGATCAGGATTAAAAACATTAAGTTCTGACCCGGCAAAGAAATGCGGCTTAATGGTTGTGCTGTGATATCGAAAATTAAGGTGATAAGAATCCCCCCCACCCATCAAGCTTGGAGTATTGTGAGAGACACTTAAATCTCCTGAGTTTTGGCTAATCTCACAACCAATTTCTGGGTCGGGCGCTCCTCCCATGCTTCCGCCCGGGCAACCTCCTGGCCCCCCTGTGGTGCCACCCGGACCGCCACCTGATACCCCACCGGGACTGCCGCCAGAATTACCTCCAGGCCCCCCAGCTCCACCGCCTCCGAATATACCACCAGGTCCTCCTGAACCGCCTCCTCCACCATCAGAGCCTCCAGGACCCCCACCTGTGGCATTGCCGTCTGGCGGACTACACGAGCCGGCTTCTCGACAAACGAAAGGATAGTTTGGGTCACCTGTGATGAAAAAAGGCTCCATTAATTGGACTGCTGAACCATTAAGAGTTTTGTTAGTACTAATAACAGGAGTTGAACGTCCTGAATCGAGCCAGCGACCGAGATTGCGATCAAAATAGCCATAGACAATCTCGGAACCAACAGGAAATCCTAAATGATTGTCCAAATAAACTTCTACGCCATCATTGCCAAAAAGAATCTCTTGCGGCCTCATGTCGAAGGCATATGTAAAAGCGGATTGAGGCGGGAGGGGGCCGGGCATGGTCTCTTGATTCGTAAATTCCTTTGAATTAAAAGTTATATCAAATGGAAGGTCGCCCGGTTCAAAATTCGCGACTAAAGTTCCTGTTGAATTAGATGCCGTTCCACCGGAGGATGCTGAGATCGGGGTTACAATTGGGTCGGCTTCCGCGAGTTTTATAATACCCATGTCTATGTCTTGGAGAATTACAGGAACACTTGTTCTAACAGTCTCTATAAATCCATTTTTGCTAAAGCTGAGCCTGTATGTTCCTGCAACAGTAAAAGGAATTTTAAATTTTCCATCAGCTTTTGACTTATTGCTGATCTTCAAACCGAAGGGTGCACCGATGTCCTGAATAACAACATCATTAAGAGGTGTACCATCTTCCCCTACTACCTGACCGACTAAAAAAGCTGTGTTGATGACACCGAGGCTTACTTTAAAATTCTGAATTAGAGTAGACGCGTTTCCAGAATTATCCTCTAGGTCCACTCGCAGCTCATAGATTCCTTGTGAAATGGGATATTCGTTTGTAAATGTCAAAAAACTTCTCTCGGGTGATTTATTAAGCCTGTGAGACAAGTCTTGACCATTTACGTAGACCCGAATGGATGAAAGATTAACTCCCGAGCTCGCATCTGAATGAGTTATTTCAAATTGTGGTGTACTTGTTCTAATGATTGAATTGTCAGCGGGTTTTATTGCTATGGAGGGGTAATCAGTATCAGCCGTGAGGTCAATAGAGACTGTCGACGATCCCGGGACATTTTTGTCGTCCACCACTGTAAGAGTGACATTCTGAGGTCCCGTACCCCGTAGAGTATACGTCACACTTTCCCCGGTAACAGAAGTCCCATCAGGAAATGTCCATATGTAACTTAAAATCGACCCGTCTGAGTCGTAGCTTCCGCTACCAGTAAAATTAACTGTTAACGGAGAAACGCCTGAAGTGGGATCAGCTTCGATAACCGCCACAGGGGGTGAATTCGGTTCAAAAACTTGTACAGTTTTGCTCAAGGTTTCGCTAATTCCCCCCCTATTATCTTTCACTCTGTAAAGGACTTGATAGCTCCCCGGTGAAGAATAAGTGTGAGCAAAAATAGCAATGGGATAACTCGTCTCTGGAGAACCATCACCATAATCGACAATATATTCGGAGATCATCCCGTCAGGATCAAGAGAAAGAGTTCCGTCTAAAGCAACATTTAAGGGAGCACTCCCTGAAATAGGTGTGATGGTCAATGAAGCAATAGGGATTTTGTTCGGCTTCTCAGAAATAACAATGGCTCTGGTTATAGTTGAAACTGCACCTTCGTTGTCTGTGATCTCTAGAGTGATGCTAAAAGTCCCTGGTCTAGAAAATACGAATTCTGTGAGCTTACCGGCTTGAGTAATATCTCCGAAATTCCATCTATATTTTGATATAGTACCGTCAGGATCGAAGCTCCCTGAAGCATCGAAACTGACTTTTAGAGGTGCGTGACCTTCATTAGGAGTAAAAGCAAACTCCGCAGTAGGTGGAAAGTTTTCTGTTGACCAAAAAATCTTAGTAGAGGATTCTGAGATGCTACCGTTCCAAGTATAGTAACATTCAATAGTGCTGAAACCTTCATTTGGTAGACGGTAATTGTTAATGAGCCATTCAAAAGTTCCACCATGAACCTGCCCCTCATAATCACCGCATCGAACTTTTCCTAGGTTACCCTGAACTTCGTGAGGGTTTTTGAATTCCACATGGCCTTTCAAGTTCACTCTTCCATAAGGATCTCTGAATCGGTATCCGTTTGGAGGAGAATCAATCCTCATTTTTGCATAGATTTCCCAGATGAAATTAAGATTTTTGCTAACGGTCACCCCTCCTCGTGAATAAGAGCAATTAATAAAATTATTCCCAGGGCTCGTTATGAAGTTATTTATTTTCCATTCATAAGAGCTACTTTTAACTTGGCCGGTTTTTCCGTTGCAAGAGACTACTCCAAGATTTCCCTGGGTGCTTTCGTTGGAATCGAAATTGATCTTTCCTGCAAGCTCTATTTTACCCCCTCCGTCCTGATAAACTTGGCCATCATAGTGAGAAGTGATCTCTAGCTCCATCCCGAATGATGTGGAGCTAGAGAGGATCATAAAGAGAGCGGTAAGCAATTTCATTTTAAAACCTTATGAAAACTATTCTTGTGAAGAAACTAATTCATAACGAGGAATTTTAGAGAATCTCATCTCATCAATGTCGGTATGGAATAGCGTGTACCCTGGACCTGCAGTCAGGTTAACTTCTCCGGTGGAGTGGATTCTCTCGTGGCCGCCACTCTTACTCAGAGAGTGATC
>CAZPFM010000130.1:0-6902 GCA_964585845.1 uncultured Bacteriovorax sp. | reverse complement strand
TCCACGTAGAGAAAAAGCGTGAAGCGTTGGCATTCACTGTTCCATCATCCCATTTACGGGCGATCTTGAGCTTTCCGCCCATTTCAGCGGCAAGTGGAACGTAGATGTCTTCAAGCTTTGTGATGACAGCGTTGAACTGAGCTTCAGTGATCCCGCCGGCAGACTTAGTTCCAACTGGGATATAGAGGTCGTTGTCCTCGACGATTCCAGAGCGTCCATCCTCTGTGCAAGCAAACGAGCTTGCTGAGAGAGCGAGGGCCAATACGAGAGATAAAAATTTCATGAATTCTCCTTAAGATCTTTTTCGTAAAAATCTCTAAAGGACTATTTTGAAATCAGAGCTAACTATCCGTCTAGGCTAGTCGGATTAATTAAGGAAAAAGTAAGAAGAAGTATGAAATGCGCCGGCCATGAGGGGCCGGCGCACAAGAAGAAAATTAGAGAATGGTTGGCTTAAACCAGCAACGTGGACGAAGACCTACAGAGTGGCCGAGAGAGCCGTGGCAAGCACCTGTGACTTCAGAATCACGAGAGAAATCATCGTTCATATTAACTTCGCAAAGAGCGCCCTGGAAGTAGGTATCGAGACGGCACTGAGCAGCAGGGTGTCTCTCATTGGTGCGAGAAACTTCCTTAGTATCTGGAGTGTCGAAAGCCGGCTTAGCTCCACCGAAAGAAGCGAAGAGATTGGCCACAGAGAGACCGGCCATACCGCCACGGATACAGGTGTAATACTCTTCATTCCACACTTTCGCCTTTCCGCAAGCCTTTTTAAGAGTCTCAGGAACTTCCATCTTGGAGACAATCTCTTCGTTATTGTCAGCTGCCCAGACCTTACGGAGACATTTTGTGGTCGCAAAGTAATCAGACTGACCTTCTGTAGAGGCCCAACCAGCGAGAAGGTTTTCCAGCTTGTAGCTGTAAAGCGGAGCACCTGCGATGTGGTGACCGATCTCGTGGCAAACCACGAGGGCGAAGCCATCTGGAGTGATGGTTTCATGACGGGCAAGACCGCCGAACATGGAAACCTTCCACTCCTTGCCACTCTGCTGAGCGTAGGCGTTAACCGTGGCATCTGACCACTTTCTCACAACAGTGAGATTGGCGCCGAACTCGGAGGCGATGATCGGCTTGTAGAAGGCTTCGTAGGAATCAATTACAGAGTTGAATTGCTCTTCAGTAATCCCGGTAGTCATCTTGGTGTTGACTGGAATTCTAAGAGAGTTTTCTGGAAGGAATCCATCTTTGCCATCGATTGAACAGGCGAAGACTGAACCAGAGAGAACCAGGGTAGAGAGAAGCAATCCGTGCTTAAGTGTTTTCATTCATAACTCCTTTATGAAAAAACAAAATTCACTTTATTCTCCCACAAATTCAGGATGCGCGGCGAAGCAAAGATCAGATGTAAGAAAAAGATTTGATGACAAAAAAGGCCGGGATTAACCCGGCCTTTTTCAAAAAGAATGTAATTCGAAACTACTCGACTGAAGGCTTAAACCAGCAGTTCGGACGAAGACCGGTTTTGTGACCAAGTGAGCCATGGCATGTGCCGGCCACTTCGTCTTTTCCATCAACGTTATCATTGAAAGAAACTTCGCAGAGAGCACCCTGGAAGTATGTGTCGAGACGACACTGAGTGGCAGGGTGATTGTCATTCGTGCGAGTCACAACCTTTGCATCCGGAGTCTCGAAAGCAGGTGAGGTTGTTTCTTTACGAAGGGACTGGAAGAGTTTAGCAACTGACATTCCGGCCATTCCACCACGGATACAAACAGCGTAGTCATCATTCCAGATGTGCTTCATCCCACAGCTCTCTTTCAGGTGCTTAGGAATTTCCATTTTGCGGATGATGGAGAGGTTATCGTCATTGTTCCAAACACGACGAAGACATTTCAAAGTAGCGAAGTAATCAGACTGACCTTCATTAGACGCCCACGGAGATGACCATGGAGAAACCTTTCTTGGAGCACCACCGATGTGGTGACCGAGCTCGTGACAAACGACAAGAGCGAGTCCGTCTTCAGTGATGGCTTCGTGACGAGCAAGACCACCGAACATGGAAACACGCCACTCTTTACCAACTTGCTGAGCGTAGGCATTCACTGTGCCGTCATCCCAGTTCTTGATGACATTAAGTTCGCCACCTTCCTGTGCCACGATAGGAGCATAGATCGTAGAAACTTCATCAATGACTGCATCAAAGCGCTCTTTAGTAACACCATTAACGCTTTTTATGTGGGCGGGGATTTTCAAGTTATGTTCAGGGACGATTCCTTCAGAACCGTCGATCGTGCATCCCATAGACATTTGCGGGATAAGCATTGAAGCGATAAGCATTCCTTGCATGGCAATTTTCATATTATTTCTCCTTAAATAATAAACTTCTGCGTCTAAAGAAAATTTTCTAACTTTTAGAAAGTATCAGTCCACACATAATCCTGACATGTAAGTTTATGTTGGTTTGAGTTTTAAACTGAACAAATTCCTAGGGTTTAATGATGTCAGAAATTTATTTCCGAAGCCCCGGGGAGACGATGACGCGCTCAAGGATTTCAAAGATACCCTGGGCCACAAAGGCGAGAACCATCGCAGGGATCGCTCCTTCAAGGATGAGCCCATAGTCATCAAGACGAATACCGGTGAGAATAGGCTGTCCATAACCCCCTGCCCCGATGAGCGCACCCAAGGTAGCAAATCCCACATTGAGCACAGCGGCGGTTTTAATTCCCGTTAAAATTCCCGGAAGAGAAAGCGGCAACTCGATGCGGAAGAGTTTGGTCATGGTGGAGAGTCCCAGAACGGAAGCTGTTTCTTTAAAGCCTCGCGGGATTTGCTCGATCGCCCCATGGGTATTTCTGACAATGGGCAGGAGGCTATAGAGGAAGAGGGCGATGAGGGCCGGGGTATCACCGATTCCCCTAAGACCTATGAGATTGAGGGGACGAATCAGGATCACCAGGAGAGCGAGGGCCGGGATGGTCTGAATACTCGCAACGACCGTGAGGGCAATTTTTCCGAAGAGAAAGTACTTACTGGAAAGAATGCCCAGGGGAATGGCAAAAAGAATAGCCAGAGTCAGAGAGAAAAGAACGAGATTCAAATGCTCCTTAGTTCTCACCCAGATGCGCTCACTCCGGGAAGCCACTTTGTGAGATAGATTGGCATCAAATCTTTCATTGATGAATCCAGAAGCAATTGTGGCGGGACGCTTTTTTTCAATTTTTGCCAGACCGTTGAGACGAACCATCTCCTCATTTGAAATGGAACCCGAGAGCTCACTAAGGACCTGGCTTAAGGCCGGAGATTTTTCAAGGAGATCTAAGCGATAAAGATAAACCGCCTCATACTTGGGAAAATAGCTCGCATCATCTTTCAGGATTAAAAGATCATAGAGTTTAATCTCCGAGTCAGTGGAATAGAGATCACTCAGGTCAATATCCCCACTGTCCAGAGCCCGGTAAGCAATATCATGATCGAGCCCCCGGACAAATCGCTGAGGGAGTCGATAGAGAGTCTTCATTCCCGGCCAGCCATCATTTCGTTGACGGAATTCTTCACTAAAACCAAAGCGAAGCTTTGGATGATTTTGAAGATCAGAGATCTTTTGAATACCAAGTTCATTGGCCTTCCCACGCTTCATCCCCATGGCATAGGTATTGTTAAAACCAAGACGACCGCTGATGCCGATGCCCTTCTCTTTAAGAGCACTGGCCATTTCTTCAAAGCTTGAGAATTTCTTCTGAAGAATTTCCTGTTCGATAGTCCCCGAATATTCCGGATAGACATCAATGTCTCCGGAAAGAAGGGCGTTCCAGAGAATACGGGTGCCACCAAACTCGGCCTTATGCTGACTAGGGACTTTTTCTTTTTTTAGTCCAAAGTGAAGAATCTCCCCTAGGATGACTGATTCGGTGAAATTTTTTGAGCCAATGATGAGAGGTTCAGCTGCTTTGAGTGGAAGAATAAAAATAAAAGATAAGAAAAATAACTTTATCAAGCTCCCCTCCCATGAGTCTGTGACCCTACGAAGAGCCGAACAAAGTCATTGGCAGGCCTTTCGATAAGCTCTTCCATGGGAGCTTCCTGGATGAGTTCTCCCTCACTTAAGAGAAGAATCGAGTCAGCGAGATACCCCGCTTCAAAAAGATCATGGGTCACGATCAAAACAGATTTTTTAAGCCGGGAGAAGATGTCTTTGAGTTCCACCTGAAGGTCTTGCCTTGTGATGGGATCCAATGCCCCCATGGGCTCATCCATAAGAAGAATGGGTGGATCCAAAAGCATGGCGCGCATAATACCGATTCTCTGGCGCTGACCGCCGGAGAGCTCCCGGGGATAGCGGTCCAGATACTCTAAAGGAATTTTGACAAGTTCTGCGAGCTCTTCAATCCGGGAGTTAATCTTATCCTTAGGAAGATTCACTTCCTCTCCCACTAAAGAGATATTCTCCCGGGCCGTGAGATGAGGAAAGAGACCTCCGTCCTGGATGACATAACCCAATTTACGACGCTGATTCCGAAGATTTTCCCGGGTAAGAACCTCGCCACCCAGTTCAACACTCCCTGAATCCGGAAGATGCAGACCGCAGACGATCTTGAGCGCTGTGGTTTTTCCTGAGCCAGAGAGACCTAAAAGGGCCTTGGTTTCACCCGGCGCAACTTCAAAGCTGATGTTTTTGAGGATGGTCAAAGGACCAAAGGATTTAGTGACAGAATGGACGCGAATCATTGGATTAAATTCTATCCGAAATAGAAATTAATCCAATGATTTTATGTGGTCCGATGAAATCTTAAGCGTTTCGTCCGATGTTGTTTAAGTCTTCGAAGGCAACCTTCAGGCGCTTGACGAAATTTTCCTCGCCTTTTCTGAGCCACACCCGTGGGTCGTAGTACTTCTTATTTGGGGCCTCAGGACCTTCCGGATTACCCAGCTGGGTCTGGAGATAGTCGCGCTTATCTTCATAGAAGTTTCGAACACCTTCCCAGAAGGCCCATTGCATGTCAGTGTCGATATTCATCTTGATGACACCATAATCAATGGCCTCACGGATCTCAGACTGAAGGGACCCGGAGCCGCCGTGGAAAACGAAATTCACGGGCTTTTCTTTAGTGCCGAATTTTTTCTGCACGAACTCCTGAGAATTTTTCAGGATAATAGGAGAGAGCTTCACGTTACCAGGCTTATAAACCCCGTGGACGTTTCCGAAAGAGGCGGCGATGGTGAAATTGTCGCAGAACTCTTTTAAGTGCCCGTAAGCTTCGGCCACATCCTCGGGCTGAGTGTAGAGCTTTGAGTTATCGATGTGAGTGTTATCCACACCATCTTCCTCGCCCCCAGTGACACCGAGTTCGATCTCGATTCCCGTTTCCATGGCATTCATTTTCTTTAAGTAGTTGCCACAGGTCTCGATATTTTCTTTAAGCTCTTCTTCAGAGAGATCGAGCATGTGAGAAGAAAAGATCGGACGCTTAGTGGACTTATAATTCTGAAGTCCTGCTTCCACCATGTGGTCGATCCATGGGAGAAGTTTTTTAGCTGCATGATCTGTATGGATCACAACAGGAACGCCGTAGTGCTCGGCCATCATCTGGATATGAAGGGCGCCGGAGATAGCACCAAGGGCCGCAGCCTTATCGGATTCAAGTTTTAAGGATTTTCCCGCATAGAACTGACCGCCTCCATTGGAGAACTGGATAATGACCGGGGAATTTACGGCGTTCGCTGTTTCAAGAACTGCGTTAACTGAATCTGTTCCAATCACATTCACCGCTGGCAGGGCGAATTTGTTCTCTTTTGCATGCTGGTAGAGGTCCTTAAGAGCTTGTCCGTAAACGAGTCCTGGCTTGAATTTCATAGCGAATCCTTTGTTTGATACCGGCAAATTGTATTAGAATGAAGAGATATTGAAAAGGAATTGCCCATGAGTACGACCAAGAGCGAACTAATCAAATACTTTAGCGGACTTCTCACTCCAGAGAATTTCGATGACTACGCTCCCAATGGTTTACAGATTGAAGGATGTGAGGATGTTCAGAAAATAGCCTTCGCCGTCTCAGCGACTCAAGACTCCATCAAGAAGGCCATCGAGTGGGGTGCCCACGCTCTTGTGGCGCACCATGGGGTCATCTGGAAATACCAAGGGGGACGCCCCATCACTGGCGCCTGGGGTGAGCGCATAAAACTCTGTGTCAAAAATGATTTAAATCTCTTTGCTTACCATCTTCCCCTGGACGCTCATTTAGAAGTGGGAAATGCAGTGAGCCTCGCCCGGGAGCTCGGTTTAAAAAAGATCACTCCCTTTGGACCGTATAAAAAACAATTCTTAGGCGCTAAAGGAGAATTTGAAAATTCTCTCAGTGGATCTGAGCTTAAAACAAAACTCGAGATAACCCTCTCCCACTTAATTGTTCATGCTGACCCTGGTGAAGAAAAAAAGATTAAGTCCATCGGCATCATCACTGGTGGCGCCAATAATGAATGGTCCCAGGCCCTAAGCGATGGTTTAGATGCTTACCTCACAGGAGAAATCTCTGAATACAATTGGCATGATTCCCAAGAGGCTGGCGTTCATTACTTTGCAGGTGGGCATCACGCTACGGAGAGACCTGGGATAAAGTCTCTTATGGAGAGAACAAAAAAAGACCTCAAGGTTGAAGTAAAATTTTTTGATTCAGAGAATCCGGCGTGAAGAAAATTTTTCTTCTCCTTGGTCCGGCCCTTTTTCTTTTTCTGCTTCTTATTCCCCTATCTATGACTCCTCAAGAGCAGAAGCTTCTGGCAATCATGTCTCTCGTAGTCCCCTGGTGGCTCGGGGCCGTGATTCCCTTGCCTGTTACCGGGATTATTGGAGTCTGCCTCTCCACACTTCTGGGAGTCACAAAGTTTGACGGAGCTCTGAGGGG
>CAZPFM010000129.1:0-6909 GCA_964585845.1 uncultured Bacteriovorax sp. | reverse complement strand
CCTCCCCTTTAAATAGGGAATCCGAGATTTTTTTTAAATTGAATCCCTCGATTATGCTCTGGGCTTCACCGTGGTGAGCAAGTGTGATAAGTTGCATGCCAGAATATTGGCCTTATCCAGGAATCGATGTCAATGAAACCCTCTGAATCTTCTCTCCCTCTGGCCTTTGGAGGTGCCTCCATATCCGGTGAGGGTGGAGGCTATGGTTTTGGAGCTGTCTCAGAGAATGAGGCGGAAACACTTATCCGTCATGTCTATGAGCGGGGGGTGCGCATCTTCGACACGGCACCTATTTACGGTTTTGGTCTTTCTGAGGAAAGGCTCGGGAAATATCTCCCGAAAGAGGCTCAGATCATCTCAAAGAGTGGCGTTCACTGGCATGAAAATAAGCGCGTGGACATGACCAATTCTCCTGAGGTGACTGAGAAGATGCTTCGGGAGACTTTAAAGCGAATCAACCGTGAGATGATTGATGTGTATATGATCCACTGGCCCGATCCCCGGGTGGATATCCGCAGGCCTCTTGAAGTGTTGAAAAATTATCAGGACAAAGGGGTCATCCGGCAACTGGGTCTTTGCAATACAAATTCAGAAGACCTAAAAAAAGCCCTGGAAGTCGCAAGTATCGACTACCTTCAGTCAGAGATGAGTCTTTTTAAAACCGAATCCTTTACAGGTCTCTCTCCTGAGAAATTCATCACCATGAGCTGGGGAACTTTTGATAAGGGGATTCTTACAGGAAGAGTCTTTAAAGGAAGAAAGTTCGATGAGTCCGATTGCCGCTCCTGGGCACCCTGGTGGAATAATAAAGAAGTGATGGAAAAAG
The DNA here is from genome assembly GCA_964585845.1 of uncultured Bacteriovorax sp. Classification (GTDB taxonomy): domain Bacteria; phylum Bdellovibrionota; class Bacteriovoracia; order Bacteriovoracales; family Bacteriovoracaceae; genus Peredibacter. The sequence continues at coordinate 6,083 of CAZPFM010000129.1, read as the reverse complement.
TGGAGCGAGCAGAAGCTCTCGCCAAAAGATTGGAGCAAGACGGTGTTTCTCTGAAACATTTTGCTCTTCAATTCAATCTTCAGTTTAAAGGGATTAACCTTATCCTCGCCGCTGCCAAATCGACGAAGGATTTTGATGAGATTCTGGAACTCGCACAGAAGCCTCTCTCCCAAGATTATATTGAAAAGATTTTTATAGAGTGGAGCCAGTCCTGAAAGCATCATTCTTCCAGTTTAATCTCGCTGATCTTAATACCCTTCTCGTGGAAAAGGGCTTATCGCCTTCTGTGGCGGGTAAATTATATAACTGGCATTACAAGCATTCTAAGCCTGCCCCTTGCACCAAGGATATAGCTAAGGAAGCCCAGGAATTTATCTCCCAGGAACTCGATTTTTCCTTGCCGACCATCTCCCAGATCCAGCACTCTGAAGACAGAACAGTGAAGTTTCTCATCACTCTCTCAGATGGAAAAGAAGTGGAGTCCGTACTCCTCCCCTTCCAAGGAAAATACTCTCTCTGCCTTTCTTCCCAGGTTGGATGCGCCATGAAGTGCAGTTTTTGCTACACCGGAACGCAAGGACTTTTCCGAAACCTCAAAACAGAAGAAATCATCGGTCAGTTCCTTGTTGCCCGCAACTGGCTCAAAGAGAATCGTCCTGATGATGGAATGATTCAGAATATTGTTTTTATGGGCCAGGGTGAACCCCTTCATAATTTCGATGCGGTGAAGACGGCCTGTGAGATTTTTCTCTCCCAGCATGGTCTCTCCATCGCTGACCATAAGATCACCATCTCTACCGCTGGCTACCTTCCAGGACTTAAGCGCTGGAAGAATGAAATGCCTGATGTGAATATCGCTCTCTCTCTTCATTCTACCGATCAAAAAAAACGTGATGAACTCATTCCGCTCAACAAGAAGTATCCCCTGGAAGAGATTATTGAGTTTGTGGATGCGATCCCTACGGGAAGAAAAAGATTTGTCACCTTCGAGTATCTTCTTATAAAAGATTTCAATGACTCTGAAAGGGAGGCCAGGGAGCTTGGTGAATTTCTTCAGGGCAGAAAGGCCCTCATTAATCTCATACCTTTTAATCCTATTCCCGGCTCCCAATATGCTCGGCCGGAAATCTCTGCTGTTGAAAAGTTTAAGGCCATCCTTGATGGATTCAGCATCCCCACTATGATTCGTGGGACAAAGGGTCATGAGATCCTGGCTGCCTGTGGACAGCTAAACTCAAAAAAATCTTAAGGGGCAGGCATTTCTTTCGCTTCACAGGGATCAAGGGTATAAGTCTCTGGATGCAAAGACTCCTCTTACTCTCCATTCTTGCTATTTTCTCAACTGAGGCCATCTCTCAATCAATCGGTCTTGAACGAGTCAATTTCCTACCCGACACTGATGCCTACGCTAAGATTGGCTACCGGTTCTCCTCTCTAGAAGTGGAGACACCGAAAAATACCACCATGACTACTGAAGTGGATAACAGCACAAACCTTTTGACCGGTGAGTACGCTCACCGCTTTGGAAGAAAATTCTTTGCTGGTTTGCGCTTTTTCTATGAGGAAGCTTCTGAAAACGCCGTGAGCTACGGGATTCCCTTTCCCCGCCGATTCACCAGTCATGGAGTTAAGGAGCCAGAGCTCTTTTTCCTTTATCGCCTGAAGGAACAATCTGGCAGCACGGGTCTGTTCGATCTATCCTTTGCCTTTTCTCCCAAAGGGGGAAAGCGGGAAATCGACCGGGATAATTCCAATCGATTGAATGCCCGCAATATCCTTAGGTTTTCTCTTTCCCACGGTCTTCTGGAAGAGGATTGGGAGTTTAAATCCACTCTCGGCTTTCATTACTTTGGCCGGGGTGTGGAAGAGAATGGTGAAGAGTCCATGGACTACACCCTTGAGGCTTACCGGGAGCTCTTCTTCGACTTTACGACTCAGTACGGGGCCAGTGAGTGGCTCTTTGTGAATGCCGGGATTGGTGTCCTCTACCGAGGAACCCAGGATGTCTATGATGAGAAAAGGGCCAGAAGAGAAATCCAGGCAGGCACCGGAAGCCTCTTTCATGTGGGTTTTAAAAAGCCCTTAAGTGAGTGGTCTCTCATTGGCTTTAACTACTCACTTCTTCGAAGGGACTATTTTGTCAAAGGGGTGACCAGCAATCTTGAAGGAAATGAAAGTCTTCAGACCTTTGAACTCACTTACACCATGGCCTTCTAGAAGTCTTTCTTCAATCCTAAGGCCATGGAGACGTGATCAGTAGGATTCACCTGGTCAGAACTTGTGATCACATTGGTAATCCAGATATCATTCATCCCGGCCTCAGAATAAAAATTCCACCCCTCTTCTATCTGCACCTTGATACCCAGGTTCACCAGTCCGCGGATCGAACCAATACTGTAGTACCCCTCAGGGGCATCCCTGAATTTCGTACTCTGGTACTGAAGACCAAGAACGTGAAAGATATTGAGTCCCCCGTAAAAACTCAGTCGCCTCCAGTCCCAGAACCGGTAGGTCTGACGGATCGCTACGGTTTCAATGGCATCGGCACCTGAGAGATCCGGTGGCACAAAACCATACATTCCGGAAAGAGAGTAACGGTTAAAATCTCTTCCCAGTCCCAGGGAAAGTAAACCGATCTCCCCTGCATACTGCCCAAGGAAATGGTTCACGTAGGTGACTCCTGAAGCCTGATAGGATCCGCAGATAAGAAATAAGCTAAAAAGAAATTTTCTGATGTGTGACTCCGCCGCCTGAAAAGATCAATTCGTAATAACTTCCCTTCGAGGGAGCACCAATCGTTATCTGGAAACCACCCCCACGAGTGGCCTCTCCCGGGTTGTGATTGTGCCCGTGCATGACATAATCCACAGAGAAGTCCTGAATAATTTGTTCCCAATTCCGGACCTCATCTGAAGTAAAGCGATCCGCATCCTCCGGAGAGATGTGAGCGGCAATGATTCTGCGTCCAGAAGAATCTGCAGAGAATACTCCCCGTAGCCACTCTAGATCAGGAACAGGTCCTGAGCTCTCCCAGTTGTTATTATTCAGGATGACAAAAAGGACATCTTTATAAGTGAAAGAGAAGTCAGTCTCTCCAAAGAGACGCTCGTAGACGGTTTTGCCGTTGGAGAGCAGATCATGATTACCGACCACCACAAAATAGGGAAAACTTAATCCATTAAATTCCTTCACACTGGCCTCAAACTCATCCACCAGTCCGAAATTGGTGACATCACCCGTGACGATGACAAAAGCATAGGGACCATTTCCATTGATCTTTTTCACCGCATCCCCTAGCCGATCGTAATAGTTATGGGTATCCGAGAGAAAGGCTACTTTAAAGTCTGAGCCAGCCGAAGATTCACTGGCCTTGACTCTTGCCAGGGTGACTGTGTTTTTTTCCTGTTTGGGAATTTTCGCACTATAGGGTGAAAGCTTGAATTCACAACCCAGGCAAAAGAGAAAAATGAATACCGGAAAGTTTCGGTAAAAATTCATGAGCCTTTATATCTTCTTTTTCCTCTTACGCCACAGCGCCGGGAGTCTAGCTCTCCATTCAAAAGATGACCTAAATTCATCTGTGGGGCTTTGTTGATGCATCTTTTTTTTTGGATAATGCTAAAGATGAAGAGCACCCAATATTTAAGATATCTTTTACTTCTTCTCTTTCTTCCTCTTTTGCAAAACTGCGGAGAGCCTGAAGCTACAGTCTTCGAGGATAATCGGCTCTCTGAGGAAGAAGAGGTCAAGCTCTGTTTCTTAGGAGACCTGGGTCGCGGGACTGAGATGCAGCAGTTCATGGCCGAAAGTCTTCAGAGAGAAAACTGCCACCGTATTTTTTTCCTGGGAGATCTCGTTTATCCAAAAGGAATTAAGTCCGCCGGAGATACAGAGCTCGAAGATAAATTCATGAAGTACTATCGTCCGTTGGTAGAGGCGAACCCTAATCTCTACATCAATCTCATCTTAGGGAATCATGATCATAAAGAGGATCCCAGTGCCTGGAAGGATGTGGCCAAAGAAAATCCAGGTTTTTTCTTTCCCCATTACTATTACATGATCGACTACGGGGGACTTTGTGTAGTTGCCCTTGATACAAGCTTTTACTACTACCCTAAGCTTGTGGCCGAAATGACGGCCCAGACTAACTGGCTTAATCGGATGCAAAGTCGGATAAACAAATGCGACGTTAAGATCGCGGCCACCCATCACCCTTTAAAGGCCGGGAGTGGGTATCAAGGATCAAAGGATTGGGGAGGATCATCTGGTCCTCTCAAGGTGTTTCTGGATACCTACGTTGTCGGAACTTTTGATCTCCATATTGCCGGACATGTTCACGCTCTCGCGGATGACGGAAAAGACGATGGAACAAGACTTCTCATCTCCGGAACAGGAGGAGAGAATCTAGACGACACAAAGCCCGGCTACGTCGTCATAACCTGGCAGCCGTCAAATCCCAAGCGGGTGGGCTACACACTCAGAAGATTGGATCCTGAAGTCGTGATCGAGGACATAACCCCCGCTCCTCAGGAGCAGCAAGCCGAGGATGAGCTCGAGTATTTCATTAATAAAAGATGGGTCGAAGCTCCGTGGTGGGCCCGCATTCTTTCTCTTTTGGGAATTGACGTGAATCGTTTTAACTAGGAATTAAGAAGCCCCAAGGCCTTGGCGAGCATATAGCTAAGAGTCCCGCTATTTTCCGAATTAAGATAGGATGCGTAGATCACAAGATCTGCCTCCTGAGTCTTCACCAGGCGTGTTGGCTTGATCGAGTCCTTGGTGTCACACTGATCGGCACTTCCAAGAACCACATTGGTCCTGCAAACCGAAGGCCTGTCGGCATAGACGCTGCATGCCCCCTCTTCATCCAGGAAAACACATTTACGCTGTTCAAAACTCATCGCATAGTAATCGGTCGCCGTATTCTTGGCAGAGGCCTGAGAGAGAAGACGTTGAAGATCAATTTCGACTCCCTCTGAGACTTTTTGAGCCAGAAGGTGAGCTTCATCCTGGGTGACACTGACCTGAGTGTGGCAGCAGGCGCTGCATCCCTTTTTGCAGGGGGAAAGTTCCTTAACCGTCGAACTTGAAAAGGACTGAGCGGAGGCCTCATCTACCAAACGGTGGATGAAGCGGGCCCTCTTGATGGGCTCATGCATCTTATTTAATTTTTTTAGGACCAATTGAATGATCTCAAGCGCGAGTGTCTCGTTTTTTAGCAGGTCAAAAGTTTTTTGAGCAATGGCAGGAACGTTCATAGAACCTCACATCCAAACAACATTGATTTAAGTTTAAACCTTTCCTCACATTTGCCAAAACCACTCTAAACGTTTGGCATTTATTTCCTGTGAGAGGCAATATTTGCCGACTATCTCCGGGGCATATTCCCCCATTAATCTGATTGGTTTTTTTGCACGCACTAACTCAACCGAATGCGCTGGCCGCTTACTGAAAAAAAAAACCTTGTCATGACTTAAGACAAACTTAAAAAATAAATTCAGGGAAACTTAAGTCTAACGAGGGACGAAAATGCACACACAAATTGATACTCTGTCTGATTGGTTCGTACTTAACTCTGGATTCAAAGTGCACGGGCGATGCCCTCACTGTGATTCTCAGAACATTTCATTCTACAAGGAGCGCCCTACGGGCCTGAAAGGAATTTCCTTTCGAAGTAAAGGCCTCACACCGGCCTGTCTTGATTGTGGAAAGGGTCTTCCGGCACCAAAAAAAGAAATTGCCCGGTCGACATCCAGTTCCCCAAGAAAGATTCAGAAAACTTATTAGAAAAAACTAAACGTTGCAGGAGGGAGAGATTTTTCATACTTTCCCTCCATGAAATTTATCCTTTGCTTCCTCTTCTCCTTCAATCTTCTCGCTGCTGACAAACCAGTTCTCTTTAAAGGCTTTGGCCAGGATATCGAAGACTCCTTCACAGGGGATGCTATCCCCTATCATCTTGGGGCCATGGCATTGACTCCCGCTCTTGTGTACTCCAACTTGGACGCCAAAGTTCAGTCCCATTTTGAAGCTCATCCCAATGATCGGTTCACCACATTTGGTTCTGTCGCCGGAAGCTTCGG
>CAZPFM010000128.1:0-6926 GCA_964585845.1 uncultured Bacteriovorax sp. | reverse complement strand
ATGGAAGTGGGTAAAAAAGAAAGAGGCCATACGGTTATCTTTCTTGGCTATAAGAATGGAAACGTCACATTCTGGGGAAGCTCTAAATCCACTCAGGGCTATGGCGTAAAGACTGTCTCTCGCTCTGAATACGGAAGGCTCCTTTTCTCCCGTCTCACGGCCCCGGAAAATGCTTCTATGATTGCGTCCTTACCAGAGGAAGATGAATTTCTTGCCTCTATGCTTACCCGGATCAGCTCCTGGGCAGAGGTTCGGGCAGTTTCGGGCTTCTAGCGAAAAATTCGATTCCGATTTAAAATAGAATAATGATTCAGGCTTTGGTCTTAAGCATCCTTATTCTATTAAGCGGCTGCTCTTCCCGGGAGAAACCCCGGTTTGTGGAGATTCAGCATTCGCTGATGAAGATCTCCTACGATCCCAATCTTAAGCTGGCACGTTACGTGGTCTACGAACTCAAAAAAGATAATCTTCTTAAGCGTAAATTTAAGCGAAAAGACCGCTTTAAAGGAGACCCTTATCTTGAAGCCCATAAAATCCCCCAGGTATCTGGTGATGTGTACCGAAGATCAGGTTATGACCGAGGCCACCTTGCTCCCGCTGCTGATTTTTCCTGGAGCCAAAGAGCATTAGAGGAATCATTTTATTTCACCAACATTGCTCCTCAGAAACCAGGTTTGAATCGTGGCTCCTGGAAAAGGCTGGAGGAGAGGGTTCGGCGCTGGGCCTGTGGGGAAGAGAGACTCACAGTGATTACCGGACCGCTTCTTGATTCAAACCCCCAGTTTATTAAAAACGAGCTTCTTGTTCCTCAAAGTTTTTTTAAAATAGTCGTGGATGAAACTCCTCCCAAGCGGGCCCGGGCCTTTATTTATCTTCAGGAAAGTGAAGGAGATGAAGTGGAGCTAACGGATCCGAGGCTTTCTAAGATTCACGATGCCTATCCCGGAATCCTAAACCTGCAAAGAAATCCTGCGGCTACCGGAATATGGAAAGAGAAGAACTGTTCTAGATAATTTCTCGAAAAGTCAGATTGATCCTGCCACCCAGGGGCTTTGCTGTCTTAGCAATCCGGTGAACCCAGTGGCGCTGAATAGATCCACTCATAAGAAGAAGAGAACCAGTTTCAAGATCCAGTGTGATGGTTTCCAGATCTTTTTTGAACCGATGCCGGAGCTGAAAGCGTCGGGTCTCTCCAAAACTTAATGAGGCAATAGCGGGGTTTGGGCCAAGTTCCCTTTCATCATCAGCATGCCAGGAGACATGATCACTTCCGTCACGATAGAAATTGACCAGTAAGGAATTAAACTTATGACCTGTTGTCGCTTCAATTTTCTTTTTAAGCTTTAAAAGATGTGGATTCCAGGGATCTGGATGCATGGTGATTCCAGAGTAGGAATAGGCCCTGTCACCGAACCAGCAGGTGAGCCTCGGTTGAGGATGGGTCTTGCCATAGACGGTGATGGAATCCTGTCGCCAATTGATAGAGGAGCGGAGAATTTCGAAGAGATCTGATTCTTCGAATCCGCGGTAATAGCGTAGCTCACCATCACAGGGAAGAAGATTAATATTTTCTTGATTCATGATTCCGGGAAGAAACATAAGGTGATCTTACTCCTGATTCAGAGCGTGCACAATTACGGAAAGGATCAGGCCTGCTATAAAGTCTGGATGAAAATGCCGGCCGTTTTAGCTTCTAAGCCCCTTCGATTCTGGATTCTTTTCATCGGAATGATCATCGCCGCTTTGTTTTTCGAAGATGTCGTGGATGACGTCTTTCACGATCCGTTGGAAGGAGATTACGAAGCGAATCAATTTGATGCTACGGTTTCTGATTTGGCCCGGGGCCTTCGAAGTCCCATGTTGAATCAGACCATGACCGACCTCACGGCCCTGGGATCAGTCAGTGTCGTTTTCACTTTTTTCTTTATCCTCTTCTCCGTCCTGGCCATCTACCGGGATTGGAAAGGGATGAGCTATCTCACTCTTATCGCCATCGGAGCCGGCGCCATTCCCCAATTTTTAAAGGTCTACTATAACAGGCCTAGACCGAATCTGGATGTGCATCTGGTGAATGTCTCTGATCTCTCCTTTCCGAGTGGTCACTCATTCGGGGCAGCTGCCATTTATCTCTCCCTAGCCTTCTACGCCGGCCGCTACGCAAAGACCTGGTCACAGGAAGTTTTCTTTTATTGCCTTGGTGCCTTTGTGATCGTTTTAGTGGGTGTCTCCCGGATTTTCCTGGGGGTTCACTACCCGACAGACGTCCTGGCAGGTGTGAGTGGGGGGGCCGCCTGGGCCTTCGGGATTTCGGCCGCCTACGTCTTTCTCACCCATCCCCGGCACAAGCATCCCGAGGACGTTCATATCCCGTAAGGAATACTTTTTCTACGCCTTGATTCTCTTCGCTCTTATCAGGGATAATGGGTCTTCATGACCCCAAAGATTGAACTTCCTCCGAAATACTACCTCACGCACTTCACTGAATTTCTCTCTGAACTTAAGAGTGCTGAGAATTTATTTCGCTCTTCCGAAAAAAAATTTCTCGAAGACTTTCATTCTCTCAGCGAAGACGCTCAATGTCTCTATGTGAGAATGGTAAATAGGAAAGGGCGAATATTTCGGCAGACTGATTTTCACTATCAGGAGATCGAAGACAAAGAAAATGGATTTTATGAACTCCAATCAAAAGGTTTTGCGAGAAGGGCCTTGTCGTCAGACTCCCATGACATACTCGGTTCTTTGAAAAAGCATGAGATCCTGGAAATTCTTGTCGCTAATAATGTTCCAGTGAAAAAATCAGCCGCTAAACCCCTTCTCCTGAATCTCGCATTAGAATCTCAGTTGCCTTTACCGGAAGACTTTTCTTCTGGGCTCATTTTTCAGGAGCGGCAGGATGAGCTCAGTTTTCTTCTCTTTCTCTATTTCGGCAAAATCCTCGAGGGTTTAAGTCTTTATACTCTTCGTGACCTCGGGATCAAGAGAATGAATAAGTATCAGGGAGAGTTTAAGCCCCGCTTTAAAGATCTTCAGGATGCCGAGTCTCACTTTTTTTACGCTTGTCTGGCAGAAGATATAGCAAGAGCCCCGGAGATTTCTTTGTGGCCTCTACCTCAGAACTCAGAATCTTTAGAACTCCGGAATCGGATCCTCCTGGCCCTGGCCGAAGAGACTGAAGCCGAAGCGGATAAACTCCACTACTTAAAAGCTTCAGGTCTTCACCCCGCTCGTGAGAAAGAGGCGAGGCTTCTTTGGAAGCTTGGGAGAAGGGTCGAGTGTGAGACGCTTCTTAAAGAGATTATTGAGAATCCATGGGAAGAAGAAGAGGCTCTTTTTGCAGAAGATTTTCTGGAAAGAAAATGTGGTGAGAAGCGCCTTTCAGCCTTAACGGAAGCTCTTCGCTCGGCGAGACTTCTTCAGATTGATGAAGCCTACTTTCGTAGTCCTGAACTCGGAGTGATTGATCACCTCCGGGAAGAAGGGTGGAGTGCGTATCATACGGAAAATCATATCTGGAATCTCTTTTTCGGACTTCTCTTCTGGGAAGAGATCTTTTGCGCGCCCCAGGCGGGTTTTCACAATTCTTTTGAACTTCTTCCGGCCGATCTTCTTAATGGTAATTTTTTTGAAAATCATAAGGATTCTCTGAAGATAAAATTCCAGCTTCTGGAAAAACCAGAGGACACACAGAGATATCTTATTTCGATGGCAGAGAAGTATGTGGAAGATCAGCTTGGTATCTTTTCCTGGGATGATGAGAGTCTGACACTTCTTCTTAAAGCCGTTCAGCTGATTCCAGTCTCGGCGCAGCAGCTGGTTCTTGAAACCATGGCAAAATCCTATACTCAGTACTCGTCAGGATTTCCGGATCTCATCGCCTTTAAGGATGATCGAGTTAAATTTATTGAAGTGAAGGCAACCGGAGATTCTCTGAAACAGAGCCAGATGAAGATGATGAATCTTCTTCGCTCAGCGGGGATCGTTGTGGATATTCTTCGGGTGAACTATTTTCTTAATCCTGAGCAGATTTACACAGTGGTGGATCTAGAAACGACAGGGGGACGATCTGATTGGGACCGCATCACCGAGATCGGTGCGGTAAAAATTCAGGGCGGGAAAATTATTGAGCGCTATCAATCCCTGATAAATCCTGGTCGATCCATATCGAAGTTCATCCAGAGTCTGACGGGTATCACTAATGAGATGGTGACGGATGCACCGAGGTTTGAAGAAGTCGCTGAAAGCTTTCGAGATTTTAGCGAAGGAAGTATCTTTGTCGCTCATAATGTAAATTTCGATTATAAGTTTCTTCAAAAAGAATTCGACAGGCTTGGGGAGCGTTTTGTCAGACCCTATATCTGCACAAAGGCCGGAATGAAGAAGTATTACCCTAAACTTCCGAGCTATAGTTTGAAGGAGCTTACCCTAAGGTTTGATATTCCTCTAAAGAATCATCACCGAGCCCTCTCTGATGCAGAAGCGGCTGCGGGCCTTCTCAATCTGATTAATCTAAAAAGAGTCTAGTCTTCCAAGTCTTTATGGTAACGGATGGACTCGTGAAGCTCACGTTCCCAATCTGAAGGAGTTGGCCATCTGGCCATTTTGAAACTCAGGTAATCGAAGAACTCCTGGCAGAAATCAACGAGTAAAAAGACCTCAGAATTCTCCCCGATGCAAAATGAATATTTAAAAGGGTGTTGTTGAATCTCTTCCTGCAGAAGGGTTCCGCAGTGATCGAAGCATCCCTTGCATCGCGGAGAGCGACTTCTAAGACTGAGAAGAGGGAAATGAATCTCCCAGTTTTCACCGATCTTTTGTATGTTTCCCCGGACGGATAGTCTCACGCATTCTCACTGTTTTAGGATGAGTTCGAATTCCTGATCGTCGATGGTAATTTTGATATTGGTTTTCTTTAAGACTGCGCAGTGGCCCTCTCCGAAACAGAGCTCATCGAGTGGGATCTCAAGATGATCAGAGAGGCGCTTAAGCTCGATGATACTCTTGGGTTCAACTCCATTGAGCCATCCGTGGATAGTGGACTTAGGGATCTTAAGCTCTGAAGCTAGCTTCGAGAGGCTGTATCCATTGCTCTTCATAATCTTCTTTAAGTTGTATGCAAGCTTCATAGGTCTAGTTTAATTCTCTTTACCGAAAAGGTCTTAACACCGGTTTAACATATTCACCCCACCGGACATTTTGTCTGTTAAGGTGAACGGGCTATCCTCTCAAAAACAAGGCGTTTTTTTGGGGAAACCGCTATGAGATTTATCTTAAAGGAAGAGTACAGGAGAGTCGTACCAAAAAGTGAGACATGGTCGGCGGTAAAGAAATCTTTACCGCCGACGGCAAAAATTAGCGCAGATCAAAGCGATCGTTATTCATTACCTTTGACCATGATGCCACGAAATCCTGCACAAATTTCTCATTTGCATCCTCTGCAGCATAGACTTCTGCGATGGCCCGGAGTTGAGAATTTGAACCAAAGATGAGGTCCACTCGGGAAGCCGTCCATTTCACCTTTCCTGTTTTGCGATCCTTTCCTTCGAACCTTTGCTCAGACTTATCCAGCGGGAACCACTGAGTCGACATATTGAGAAGATTCTTGAAGTAATCATTGGTGAGTTGCCCGACTCTGTCAGAGAAAAGCCCATCCTGAGATTGATCCCAGTTCGCTCCCAGGGCCCGCATCCCTCCAATCAAGACTGTCATTTCAGGAGCCGAGAGGGTGAGAAGTTGAGCCTTATCCAGAAGAAGTTCTTCAGCAGAGATATCATAATCTTTTTTTAAGTAATTCCGGAATCCATCAGCGACAGGTTCCAGGACCTCGAAAGCTTCTGTATCAGTTTGTTCTGCAGACGCATCCATCCTTCCGGGATGGAAAGGAACCTTGATATTATGGCCAGCATCCTTAGCCGCTTTTTCAATAGCGGCTGAACCCGCAAGCACGATTAAGTCGGCCAGAGAAACTTTCTTCGTAAAATCTTTTTGGATCTTCTCAAGGCTTGCGAGAACTTTTTTAAGCATTGAAGGATTATTCACTTCCCAATTGATCTGCGGCTCAAGCCTGATTCTCGCTCCGTTGGCCCCACCCCTCATATCTGAAGCGCGGTAAGTAGAGGCCGATGCCCAGGCAGTGAGTACCAACTCAGAAACGGAGTGACCGGAGGAAAGTATTTTCTTTTTAATTTCCTCAGCATCTTTTTCATCAATAAGGGGATGGTCGCATTCAGGGATCGGATCCTGCCAGATGAAATCTTCTTTAGGCACCTCTTTTCCAAGGTAGCGCGCCTTAGGACCCATGTCCCGGTGGGTGAGTTTAAACCAGGCCTTGGCGAAGTTATCAGCAAAGAGTTTAGGATCGGCCTGATAGCGACGGGCGATTTTTTCATACTCCGGATCCATCTTGAGGGCCATGTCAGCAGTCGTCATCATGGGAGCATGACGCTTTTTAGGATCATGAGCATCTTCAACCAAAGTATCTGTGGAGCGATCTTTTGGTCGCCACTGATGAGCTCCTGCTGGAGACTTTGTGAGTTCCCATTCATAATTTAAAAGCATATTGAGATAGCCTTGATCCCACTTCGTGGGATTGGGCTTCCAGGCCCCCTCAATCCCTGAGGTGATGGCATCTACCCCGAGGCCTGACTGGAATTTACTCTTCCATCCCAAGCCTTGCTCCACGATGTTTCCTCCTTCTGGTTCTGGACCCACATGAGAGGCGGGTCCTGCCCCATGAGCTTTTCCGAAAGTATGACCGCCGGCCACCAGGGCCACTGTTTCTTCATCGTTCATTGCCATCCGTGCAAAGGTTTCCCGGATATCCCGAGCGGAGGCAACGGGATCTGGTTTGCCATTGGGACCTTCAGGGTTCACGTAAATGAGACCCATCTGAACGGCGGCGAGAGGATTTTCAAGTTTTCTGTCTTCGG
>CAZPFM010000127.1:0-6937 GCA_964585845.1 uncultured Bacteriovorax sp. | reverse complement strand
TGAGCGTGCCCTCTTTGCGGCCCGTGCTTCGAGGTCCATTTCTATCCAGGAAGCCATCGGACGTTCAAAGTCTCAGGTTCGTGACATGCCGATAGATGCTGAAGAAGCGACTCCGAGTCTTGTCACTCCGATCCCTCTCACCGAAACTTTCCGCTAAGTCTTACTGACAAATGGCCCGCTGACTCATTGTCACCGGGCCATTTCTATTTCCATCCATCTCCACGAAATAAAAATCAATCAACCGAATCGTTTCATCCTTATTGAAATCAAAGATGATCTGGGCCTGAGTGGTCTCGTTGGAATTGAGAAGTGCAACTCTTCCGGTATCTTCCTGGAAAACATGGGGAAGAAGATTCACCGCATACCAGCTGATGATAGAATAGGGATATTCATACCCGTTGAGGTGACAGCGGAACTCCCGCAGAGACATCTCAGTTAAGACTTCTGTGCGGATGCTTTCCGCATCGGTGCCTTTAAGTTGAGTCCACTTGGCGTGGGCCACGGAGATGGTGAAGAGACAGACGATAAGATATTTCATAAGAGCCCATTAGCATAAATGCCTGATGAAAGAGGGGCGAATGTAATATTTATCTAGAGAAGATCCACCATCCCAAGAGAAACACGATCTCCTGAAAGAGGACTTAAGAACTCAACCTGGTAATTTCCTGGAGTTAAAGCAGGAAGAGTGACTTCTCGTCTGGTCCTACTTGAAAGGTCGACGCGAATCTTTGTTTCTTCACCACGTTTAAGAACCCGAAGAACCCAGTTCAGATTTTCTTGAGATCCTGATCCAAAATCAAAAGGGACGCAACGGAAGAGGAGAGTCATCTCTTTATCTGCCGGAATGATCACGGTTGATTCTCCCTGGGGGGTCAATCCGGTAGCTGTTTTCTCTTGAATGGAACAACTCGAATAAAAATAACTTAAATCGAAATTTGCTGTCGGTCTGAGTTCGGTTATGTAAGAGCCCTTTTTCAAGGTGAGGGAAACTTCCGGAGCAGGGGAAGAATTTGTGAAAAGCGTGGACTTCAAAATTTCTGGGGCCGGAGTAAGAATTAATTCTCCCTGAAGAGCAGAGCTAGAAAGGTTTGACAGAGAAATCTTGCCTTTATCAGCGGGAGCGGAAAGGCTAAGAAGATTTAATTGGATCTCTTCAATCTCGTATTCAACAATGGCCTTTCGCTTTGTTCCCCCTACCATCTGAAGCGTTAACTGGTAGTGACCTGGTTTCGGTGTGGGTATGATGAACTCGGAGATTCCCTGAGACTTAATACGGATGAAGTCTGGGGAATAAGCCCCGGAGTTAAGAAAGCGAGATTCACCGGCCTTGAGTCGCGGTGTAACCTTTAGTCCCTGGATTCCCGCAGGGACATCAAGATGAATCCGTGCTCCTTCCTGGGAAGAAACCACAAGATCAGTTCTCATGAAACTTCTTGCTCGCTGGTCATTAACTACCGTTACTGGAATCGTTGCGAGAGTAGTACCGTCGATTTTTGAAACGACATTGATCTCACCAAAGGCTTCATTTTCTTCGCCTAATACTTCACTCGCTTCCACATCCACAAAGAAGCGACTCTCGGATGCTGCAACCCATAACTCTTTTGCGCCGCTAATGCCTTTGGAATAACGAATCTCAACAGGAATAAGGAGATCGGTTGTCGCCGAAGGGGGGGCGAGTTTCGAAAGCGTTCCAGAAAGGCTAATCCTGAAACTTTCGACTTCTTGTACCTGAGATCGGCGAAGAAAAATCCCTTCCGGAGTTGTTCCATCCCTTCCCCCACGGTTGATGGAGTGGGCAACATAATTGAATGTTTTACCCTTAATAAGCTCTCTGTATATCTCAAGGGCCCTTGTTACCTGGGGGAGTCCGTAGCCTTGAGAAACGAAAGGTTCTGCATTTAGTTTTTTGCCTGAAAGGCGTAAAGCATGAACAAGAGTGGTTGCATCGTAGGGAAGTTTTTCCTGCTTTATGGCCGAGAGAACTACCGCCGCGGCTCCTGCCAGTGCAGGCGCAGCAGAACTTGTTCCATTGAAGGCCATGAAGCCCGCATCTGGAGTACTAGGAGTCAGACTTGAAAGGGGCGAGATGAGAAGAGGACCCACTCCTTGAGCCCCTGGCCCCCGGGATGAATAGTAAACAACTCTTCCTTCATCAGGAATTCCCGTTACTCCGTGAACTCTCTCATCAAGTTCTTTTGATACGTAGGCCCCCACCACCAATACAGAAGGGGGATAAATCAGGCGACGGTTTAAAGATCCAAGTCCCGGGCCATTGTTCCCGGCAGAAAAGCAAAGGATCACATTGTATTTTTCAACAAGCTGCTGAAGTGCTTTGGCCATGAATGTTTGAGAAGAAGCACTCGTAAAGAAAAGAGAATAACTTACATTAAGTACCTCGGCTCCATTCAGGGCGAGCCATTCTAGCCCGGTGAGAATTTTTCCAATGGTGTAATCTTTCTCGGAAGGAATATTTGTATATTCAGAGAGATCGTAGTCTACGATCTGCGCCCCAGGTGCGACCCCGTCAAAGCCTGCAACATTGCCGATTTTATATCCAGCCATCACTGCGGCCACACCCTCTCCGTGTGAAGAGATTTCTGGCTGTGAAATTCGAAGCTTCCTAGTGGCAAGATTTGCATCCGCAAGGATTGTAAGGGTTGGCTTTTTAGAAAGGGTGAAGTAGTCCCCGGTTTCTGAGAAATTACCTTTGCATTCAGAATCCTCAAATGTTCCATTGCCGTTGAGGTCCAGGCAGATTCTCTTTCCATCTGAAGATACCGATGCCTGCCAGTCTGAAGAAAGACCGTCGCCGTTAAGATCAAGTTGACCTGCGAAGGCGAGCCCCTCACGAATGAGGGCCGAAAAACCAGCGGCACTTTCTGTAAGATCGAAGGTGGAAAGGGATGAATTCCCTCCTTTCTTGAGAAACTTTCGCTCTCCAGTGCTGGTCACCCGGAAAGCGCTCTGATTGGGTGATATCCCGTCGTCGAGAACACCTACAATGACATCCCGTCCATCAGATTTCGGATTTTGCCTCCAGAACTCTAAAACACCGAAATCTTTTTTGGCTTGATAAAGTGCTCCTGAGTCTATTGGAAAAGAACTTTCACCTTTTACCTCCAGGACTTCATCAACGATATAGCTAAAATTATCCTTGGCAAAAATCTGAAGCTGATTGATTTGCGAGGCTTCACCACTGAGACTTAGAACAGCTGAACCCTTGATCTTAATCCCTAGGGATTTGGCCTCGCTCAGGAAATCCTCATTTGTTTCAGCTCCGATCAGAAGCACTGAGACCTGACCTTTCTGAGTGAGTTCTAATTTTTCTTTGCGGATAGAATCTTTTCCACAGGAGATGAGAACAAATAGAATGAAAAGAATTGGTGACTTCATAGATTACCCTCTAAGCGGGATATTAATCCCTTTAGGGTATCTAAAATTCAGAGTATGAAAAATTTACTGAAAATTGGCCGAAGATAAACTTCGATTTATTTATGAATGAAAAGGGCCCCGTCTGGGGCCCTGAAAATACATTTATTTATAGGCTTTAATTTCGCCAGACTTCAATTTCGCCTTGTAGTCTTTCAATGCTTCTTTCACCTTTGGCATAAGAATATAACAGGCCATGAGGTTTGGAAGAGCAAGGAGACCGTAGACCGCATCGGAGAGATTCAGAACGATCGTGAGTGAAGCGATAGCCCCGAGGAAGATGAAGACCACGAAAACCCAGCGGTAGGCCGGGATATACTTCTCACCGAAGATGAAGGTGATTCCCTGCTCTCCGTAATATGACCATGAGATCATAGTGGAGAAAGCAAAAAGAGTTACAGTCATGGTCACAATCCAGCGACCTAATGGACCCATGGCCGATTCGAAAGCATGGGCCGTCATCTCGGAACCTTCTACTCCTGCGACTGTCCAGCTGTTGGTCACAAGAAGAGCAAGAGCAGTGATCGTACAGACAATGATGGTATCGATAAGAGGCTCAAGAAGGGCAACGACCCCTTCCTGAACAGGAGTGGACTTTGCCGCAGAGTGGGCCATGGCCGCAGATCCCATACCGGCCTCGTTAGAGAAAGTCGCCCGGCGGATACCCATCACGAGAACTTCTTTGAATGCCGCTCCAGCGAATCCACCCACAGCGGCAGTTCCTGCAAAGGCACCAGTGAAGATTTCTGCGAAAACTCCCGGGATAGCCCCGAGGTTTGTGAAAAGAATGTAGAGGGCACCAATGAAATAGACTCCTACCATGGTAGGCACGAGCTTCTCAGTCACTTTAGCGATACGCTTAATTCCACCCACGAGAATCAGGGCGGCACCGATAGCGAAGACAAGACCTGAAACCCATTCCGGAATACCGGCAGAACTTTGCATGACTGCGGCCATCTGATTGGACTGGAACATATTCCCGGCACCAAAAGATGAAAGAACGACGAAGAAAGCATAGAGCCAGGCAACCCAGTAGTAATTTTTTGAGAGTCCGTTTTTAATCACGAACATCGGTCCCCCGTGCATGGCCCCGCCATGACCTGTGTCCCGGTACATAAGAGCGAGTGTCACTTCGGTGAATTTTGTACACATTCCGATGAAGCCCGCAATCCAGAGCCAGAAGACCGCTCCAGGACCACCGAGAGAAACAGCGACAGCAACACCGGCGATATTACCGAGTCCCACTGTGGCCGAAAGAGCTGCCGTGAGGGCCTGGAAGTGGGAGATTTCACCAGGGTCATTCGGGTCATCGTATTTGCCAGTCACCACACCGAGGGCATGACCAAACATGCTCAGCTGAGGAAAGCCGAAATACACGGTAAAAATCAGCCCGGAGGCAACTAAGAGGCCAACAAGGGGAACACCCCAAACGAGACCAACGAAATTTCCTGTCACCTGTTCTAAGGTTTCTAGCATTTCTTCTCCTTCAAAAAAATGGATTAACCAATAAACGTTAGCATTAAGTGATTTTAATCACAAATTTGGGAGTAAAAAAAAAGGCCCTTTCGGGCCTTTTTTAAGCAAATTATTTGTACGCTCGGATCTCTCCTGAGGCACGCTTCTGCGAATATTCCGTCAGTGCTGCCTTCACCTTCGGAAGAAGAAGATAACAGGCCATTAAGTTCGGTAGGGCCAGAAGTCCATAAACGGCATCTGATAGATTCAAGACGATGCCGAGTTGAGCGATTGCCCCTATGAAGATGAAGGCGATGAAGACATAACGGTAGGCCGGAATGTATTTTTCACCGAAGAGAAAGGTGATTCCTTGTTCCCCGTAATAAGACCAGGAAATCATCGTCGAAAACGCAAAGAGTGTGACCGTTAAGGTTACAATCCAGCGGCCAGTTGGTCCCATGACTGATTCAAAAGCAGTGGCCGTCATTTCTGAACCGGCAGGAACACCTTCCGCACTCCAGACTCCCGTCAGAAGAAGGGCTACGGCAGTGATCGTACAAACAACGATGGTATCGATGAAGGGTTCAAGAAGGGCAACGATTCCTTCCTGAACGGGAGTGGATTTGGCAGCCGAGTGGGCCATAGCGGCCGAGCCCATACCGGCCTCATTGGAGAAAGTAGCGCGCCGGATACCCATAATGAGTACATCCTTGAAAGCGGCACCAGCAAATCCACCCACAGCGGCAGTACCCGCGAAAGCGCCGGAAAAGATCTGGGCGAACATATCCGGGATCATAGAGAATTTTGAGAAGATAATGACAAGAGCTCCGAGAAGATAGAGACCCACCATGGCCGGAACCATTTTCTCAGTGACCTTACCAATTCGCTTAATACCTCCAATGAGGATCATGAAGGCACCAGCACAAAAGATGAGACCTGAAACCCATTCAGGAATACCTGCAGAAGCCTTCATAACCGAAGCCATCTGATTGGCCTGGAACATGTTTCCAGCTCCAAAGGAGGAGAGAACGGTAAAAAGAGCGTAGATCCAGGCGATAGGATAGAAGTTTTTTGAAAGAGCATTCTTAATCACAAACATGGGGCCACCATGAGTGTGACCTTCCGGTGTGACGTCCCGGTACTGAAGAGAGAGAATCACTTCCGTGAACTTTGTGCACATACCAATGAAGCCAGCCACCCAGAGCCAGAAGATAGCACCTGGTCCACCAAGGGAGATGGCCACGGCAACACCTGCGATGTTTCCAAGTCCTACAGTTGCGGAGAGTGCGGAACAGAGTGCCTGAAAGTGGGAGATTTCACCCTGGTCTTCCGGCTTGTCGTATTTACCGGTGATGATTTCGATAGCATGCCAGAAAAAGCGGATCTGAGGGAATCCAAAATAGATCGTAAAGAAGATCCCGGATCCTACTAGTAAGACGACGAGGGGTACACCCCAGACTAGACCGACGAACTCACCAGTGAGTTGCTCTAATGTGGCCAGCATTCATGCTCCTTGAAAGGTTGATACCTAATTAGAGCATGACTTGTGAAAAGAAGGATACGGAAATTTTGGGCCTAGATGGACTTGGCTTTTTCTTTCGGAAGAACTGGTCGTGAAACCCAGAGAGCTTCATAAACCTGAAGGAAATTAGAATAAATTTTTTTAATGTCGAAGTCTGTTTTCTTAAGACGGACAGGCTCTTCGAAGTTGAGCTTGTCATTGGCCAAAACCGGAAAGCTCAAAAGAATGGCCACGATCATTATTGATTTCATTATTACCTCCGACTGATAGAAAAAGCATAAGCGGAGAATGGGAAAAAAACTCTTTGTGGGGGCAGAAGTAAGAATTAGTCGGATGATTTAAGAAAAACGGGGCCAGATGGGCCCCGTTTTTTAACATTAATAAAGAAGGATGGATTGACGATGCTCTTTGTATTCATCCTGACCATCTTGCATGATGGCCTGGTACTCTTCCTCTGAGCCGCGATTTTCTACCCAGTGGCGAAGCTTGTCTGTGCCGTTGATAAGATCCACCGGAACTTTGTGAAACTCA
>CAZPFM010000126.1:0-6945 GCA_964585845.1 uncultured Bacteriovorax sp. | reverse complement strand
GCGGCCCGGTGGGTTCCTCCAGTGGGCAGAACGTCATCCACGAGAACGATTCTGCCACCATGATCTGTCTTGATCATCTCCAGGGTATCAGTGCCGTATTCAAGGGCGTAGGACTCGGCGATCACCGGAGGAGGAAGTTTTCCCTTCTTTCTCATTGGGATAAATCCCTTGCCCTTTAACTGAGCCATCGCAGCACCGAGAATGAAGCCTCTAGACTCGATGCCCACCACATAGTCCACCTTGTCCCAGTCGATGTTTTGGGACATTGCTTCTATGACTTCTGGGAACTTCTCGAGGAGAAGGGGAGAGATGTCTTTAAAGACAATTCCTGTCTTAGGGAAATCAGGAACGTTTCTAATGTGTTGCTCGAAAGGGTGCATGCTGTCTCCGGGATGAATTTGGCTCAGAATCTAGCAGGCTCTTAAGGAAAAATCCATCTATTGTAAGGAAGTGTAAAATCTCAAAAGTTTTTTTCATGCCTATAGTGCTCATCCTTGATCAGGAGATCACACGGATGCTTGAAAAACCTGTTATCATTATCGGCGGCGGAATCTGGGGTTCAATCCTGGCCTTAAGGCTTCGGCACCATCACCCGAATCTGCGCTTTGAAATCTACGAGTCTTCGGATCGTCTGGGTGACGGTCTTTCTTGTTCGTTCCATCGCTCGGACATCTCATCAGAGCATTTCAGCTGGCTACGACCCTATCTCTCTCATCAGTGGCGAGAATTTGCGGTGGAGTTTCCTGGCTTTTCTAAAGTCTATCAAGATTCCTACTGTCTTCTTCGGTCTCAAGATCTCGATTTGCATGTCCGCAGGATGCTTCCAGAGGATAGTCTTTTTCTCAAGACAAGTATTGAACTAGAAGAAGCTTTGAAGAGAGGCTCCTTTGTGATCGACACCCGCCCCAATGGCTACTTTAAAGCGATCGGGTACCAGAAGTCCCTTGAGCTTCACCTGGAAGTGGAAAGGGGACATGGGATAAAGAGTCCTGTGACCGTGGACGCACGGGTTGAGCAGAGGGATGCCTTTCGCTTTCTTCAGGTCCTCCCCCTGGAGGAGAATCGATTCGTGGTCAAGGACACACGCTATTCTGCGCGACCTTCTCTCTACGAAGAATACTTTGAGGAAGATATCTTAAATGATTGTGAACTCAGAGGCCTTCGTGTGAAGGAAGTTATCTCCCGGGAGCATGAGTTCAGGAAAATTCCGGTTGAGCGTTTTGTCGCCGATAATTCTCAAAGGGTCATTCGTCTAGAAGGCTTCTATCATGATCTCACTGGGGATGTTTTACCGGATGCTTTAAGACTCATTGAACGGATGGTGAAAACAAGCTTTCGCTATGGCGAACTTAAAGAAGTCATCCGGAACTATCATCAGGAAAGGGAATCCAAGAAGAGGATTCTTCGCGGACTCAACCA
Organism: uncultured Bacteriovorax sp.; assembly: GCA_964585845.1. Classification (GTDB taxonomy): domain Bacteria; phylum Bdellovibrionota; class Bacteriovoracia; order Bacteriovoracales; family Bacteriovoracaceae; genus Peredibacter. The sequence goes on along the minus strand of CAZPFM010000126.1, from coordinate 5,526 downwards.
TCTTCTCTATAAAAGTTCTTCTCCCTGTTCAGAACGGTATCTCTATCTTCAGAGTCTCTATCAATTACCGAGGGGAGTGAGAGAGAAATTCTACGCGGGTGATCTGGAAGTCAGTGACATTGTCCTGGCCCTGCTCCAAAAACCCCTTCTCCCTTTTTTGAGGTTATTGCCTCAGGTGGTTTTAAAGAATTTCGGAACGACCTCGCCGGCCTTACCTTCGAGAAACTGATCGACATAGGGATTATGGTGATGGGCTTCCTGATTGATCAGGACAGTCCTTGCCCCATGAGACTTAGCGGTCTGAAGAAAACCTGCGGCGGGATAAACCTGGCCACTGGTGCCGATACTTATAAAGAGCTCACAGTGCTCAAGCCGCCGGAAGATTTCTTCGAGATGAAATGGCACTTCTCCGAACCAGACGATGTGAGGTCTTAACAATTCATGGCAGCAGGGCGAGAGGGGGAGTTCCTCTGAGATCTTGAGGTTTTCAACAGTCAGAGCATTTGTTGGAAGCGTAGAAAAAAGTCCGCTGTGCTTAGGATTAAAGCGACCCGATTCATCATAATAGACAATGTCATCGAGGTGGACCTTTTGGCAAGCTGTGCACCGGCTCTGGTGTAGACTTCCATGCATGCAGTGAGGGGAGAGGATATCTCCCCCGGCCCTTTGGTGGAGGTAGTCCACATTCTGAGTGATAAGAAAGAGATGCGGATTGATCTTTTGAGCAAAATCCACCAAAGCCTCATGGGCGCGGTTTGGGGTTGCCAGTCCTGCCTGATGCCGGCGATGGGAGTAAAACCTCCAGACTTTATGGGGATCCCGGTGAAATGCATCCGGGGTGGCCACTTCTTCCACCGGATAGTTTTCCCACAATCCTCCAGAATCTCTGAAGGTCTGGATCCCGGATTCGGCCGAAATGCCAGCACCGGTGAGGATCACGATCCTTTTGTAATTAATTGGATTCAGGCTTTCCATCTTCTTAGGATACGAGAAAGTTTGCCGATCTGCTGGAACCTTCGCTCTAGGTAAATTTCGCCCTCTTCAGAGTGACTTCTATTTTGAGGTAAGCTAACCTTCTAGGTCGGGAAATCTCTCCCCTTATAAGGACTTTCACATGTGTGGACTATTGGCCTACCAGGGTGATGTAGAATCACTCCCCAACTTCGAAAAGGTATTTTCTTCTCTCGTTCACCGGGGTCCCGATGATACGGAGATCCTCAAGGTTCAGGGTGAGGGAGCTTCTCTGTGCTTTCATCGCCTCGCCATCATGGATCCGACTCAAAAAGGCCATCAGCCTTTTCAGGATGAATCCACCGGGAATGTGATTATCTGCAATGGAGAGATCTACAACTTCGAAGTCCTCCGCCACGATTATGAGAAGTCTTATCATTTTAAATCTCATTCCGACTGTGAGGTCCTTGTTCCCAGGTACCGGGATCTCGGGATCGAACTTATGGCCAAAAAGCTTGACGCCGAATTTGCCCTCGTCATCTGGGATGAAAAAAAACAAAAGCTTCTGGCGGCCAGAGATCCTATCGGGATTCGTCCTCTCTTCTATGGAATCTCCTCTGAAGGGAAAATGATGTTTGCTTCCGAAGCCAAGGTCCTGATTCCCTTCTGTGAAAAAGTCGAGTCTTTCCCTCCAGGGCATTATTATGACGGTGAGAATTTTGTAGAGTACCGGGATATCACTAAGGTTGCTCAGCATGCCCCGAAAAATCTTGATCAGCATCTGAAGGATATCCGAGAAAAACTTATCGAAGGTGTAAGAAAGCGTCTGGTGGCCGATGTTCCTGTGGGCTACCTTCTCTCCGGAGGGCTGGATTCAAGTCTGGTCTGCGGAATCGCCGCCAAGGTTTTAAATAAGCCTATCACCACCTTTTCCGTGGGACTCGATCACAATCCCATCGATATTGGTTACGCTAAAGTGGTGGCCGACTTTTTAAAGACCAAGCACCATGAAGTCTATTTCAATAAAAATGATACCCTCGGTGTTCTGGACAATCTCATCTGGCACCTCGAGACCTGGGACATTACAACTATCCGCGCCTCCATCGGCATGTACCTTGTTTGTAAGTACATCCGGGAAAAGACACCGATCAAGGTCGTTCTCACGGGGGAAATTTCCGATGAGATTTTCGGATACAAATACACTGATTTCGCTCCGAGTCCTCTTGCCTTCCAAAACGAAGCCGTGAAACGGGTGAAGGAGCTTCACATGTATGATGTCCTTCGCGCTGACCGCTGCATCTCGGCCAACTCTCTTGAGGCACGGGTCCCTTTCGGTGACCTCGACTTCGTAGAAGCGGTTATGCACATCCACCCTGAACTCAAAGTAAATGATCACTCACGCACCGGTGGAATGGGTAAATGGATTCTTCGCAAAGCCTTTGAAGGTCACGGGATTCTTCCGGATGAAATCCTCTGGAGAGAGAAGGCTGCTTTCTCAGACGCTGTCGGGCACTCCATGGTGGATTACCTTAAAGAGCACGCCGAAGAGAAATACACCGAGAAAGATCTGGAAATTGCTAAAGAAAAGTACCCGGTGAACACACCCTTTACTAAAGAGTCACTCATGTACCGGGAGATTTTTGATAAGCACTTTGGCGGCCAGGCCCATCTCATTAAAGACTTCTGGATGCCGAATAAGGAATGGGAGAACTGTAATGTCTCTGATCCATCGGCACGGGTACTTCCCAATTATGGAAAATCAGGCGCATAAAAAAAGGCTCCCTTAGGAGCCTTTTTTTTATTTAAATGTTTCAAAGGTCTTCACAGGCTCATCCACACCTTTTTCGTAGTGGTGTCCTCCGAGAATTCCCAGCTTCTGAGGGCCCAGGTTAAAGACCTGAGAGAAACCTTTAGTCTCTTTGAGATAGCGACCAGTGTGGCGCCACTCATTTTTCATGAGGTCCATTCCATAGATGTGAGAGACATACTCAAAATTCATCGCCCCGGTTTTAAACATCCCACCGAAGACGAAGAGCTCATCCCCGATGATCCCTGCTGCAGGAGCAAAGGTGGCAAAAGGGAGTGGGGCAAGCTCTGTGGCAGAACCTGTCTCTGGATCAATGGAAGTGACATTTGAGATGAGTTCAAAGTGAGAGGCGCCTACACCGAGACCACCAATCATAAGAATTTTTCCTTTATACTCGATCCCCGTTAAAGCTCGCCGAAGGGGAAGAGGCATGCTCCAGGATGCGGTACTGAGTTTCTCACTGCTAAGATCAAAGACCTCAACCGTAGAATGGAATCTTCCTTCCACATCATTTTCTTTTTGCGGTGTGGAGTCCCATCCGGCCAGAAGATAAACCTTATCGGCGATGGTCACGGCGACGTTCGAAGAGCGAGGAGCTTTGAGTTCACCGATAGTCTCCCACTTATTCGCTTTGATATCGTAGCGATCAATAGATGCGAGGGATTTCCAGCGGGGCTTGTGATCCGGAGAGTAGGCAAAGCCACCAAAGGCATAGATGTAGTTCCCAAAAGCCGCGATCTGGTATCCGTGGGCCTTATGGGGTCTAGGGGCAAGTTCAATCCATGTTTTGGCTTCAGGATTATAAGCAATAAATTTATCGGAGAATGATTCCGGTGGGTAGGTGTGCTCACGCCCCTCATGACCGCCGGCCATATAGAGAAGACCCTCGTGCATGACAGTCCCAAACGAGGAGCGATTATTTCCTAAGTACTCAGGAAGCTCCTCTTGGATAAAACGTTTTTCACCAGAAAACTGCGGGGAGTAATGGGAAATCTCCTGCCGATCATGGGCCACGATTTCCTTCCAGGATTTGTCGGCCTGCATTTCGTAGAGTCTGAAATTCTTGTTTCGGTTCGAAGCGAAGACGAGCTTTCCACCGGAAGTGTAGGTGGGTGCCATCTCATCGTGGGAGTCCGATGTCATCTGTTCGATCTTTCCAGTGAAGCGATCAACCTGAAAGACATCCCAGTTTCCATTTTTCTTAGAAGTGAAGGCGATGAATCTCTCATCAAATGAAAGGGCCGGAGACATTCCTTCGGCGAGGACTGTCTTCTTTTCTTCAACGCGGTCAAAGAGAACGATCTCTTTTTTCTCAGCTGTGTTCCTCTGGTAAACCACAAAACCTGCATCCGAGGAAGGTCGAGGAAAATAAGCGACTTCATCCGGAAGAAGCTCCTGAGGAGTCATGTAGTAATCGATGACAAAATTTCCATGAGTTTCAACCACTGCTCGGTGATCAAAGTAGAAGATGGAATTTTTTCCATCCTCTTTGGGAGCGGAATAAAAAAGCCATTTCCCGTTTTTAGAAAGCTTCGGATGGATAATGAGACCAGGATAGGGATGATGAAAACGGGCCTCTGATTCATCCATTCTGTTTTTAAGAGTCAGATGAAGCTGGCTTGGGCCCTTGCCTTCGGCGTATACAATGAGTTCTCCATTGGAGGATATGTCCGGGTAGAGGGCCCAGGGACCGAAGCTTGAGTCATTAACTGTTGATTGAGTCTGGTGACTTACGATCTGGACCGATTTTTGTTCAGGTCCTTCCTGCATGAAAACAAAATCCGCAAAGGCTGAGCAGGAGATAACCAGGGCCAGCAAGAAAAATTTCATGAAATTCTCCATAGGATGTGAATGTGTTTGAAGTACCAAACAGCCCCTGAGATTTCAAGGGTTTGTGCGCTGAAGCAAAGCCGGGATTTGGCCGAGGAAGAGAGACGATCCGAACGATTTTACCCTCTTAAGAGTGGGCAAGGATCAGGCTAAGATTCTTGGTAATGGTCAGTGTCTATTACACCCACTTTCAGGCCCTTTCTTCCAACGTGAAACTCTTTCTCATGGGGAATGCCATTCAGGGTCTGGGCCTTTCGATCTACGGACTTCTTTTCAATCTCTATCTCAAAGAACTGGGTTTCGGTGAGAGCTCCATCGGAAGTCTTATTTCCACGTCCTCTCTTGGGATCTCTCTTATGGCGATTCCTGCGGCCTTGGTGATTGAAAAATTCCACGCTAAGCATCTCGTGGTGGTGGGGATGCTTCTCTCTTCCGTATTTTACTTTGTGCAGATCCTGAACACCGATGAGGCTTCTCTTTTTACTTACGGACTTTTAGCGAGCATGTTCCTTGCTCTCTACAATATCTCGGTCTCGCCTTTCTATCTGAGAAACTCCACTCCTGAAGTGCGGGTTCATCTTTTCACTCTGAACTCATCCTTGAACATGGGGGCCCATCTCATCGGTTACCTCTTGGGTGGATACCTCCCGGATGTTCTCCAGTCTCTTTCGCCTTCGCTCACACGAATCGAAGCTTTTCGCTCTTCCATCATGATCGCTTTGGCCCTGGTGATTCTCTCCAATCTTATTTTCATGCGCATTAAGCGAGTGCCGATTCCCAAGGTGAAGAAAAGACTCTTCGATGGTCTCAAGGAAAAAGACTGGAATGTTCTTTCCAAACTCATTCTTCCTAAGCTCTGCCTCGCTTTTGGAAGTGGAATGGCCGTGCCTTTTATCAACCTCTATCTCAAAGAGCAGTTCCAGCTCTCCACCCAGCGA
>CAZPFM010000125.1:0-6956 GCA_964585845.1 uncultured Bacteriovorax sp. | reverse complement strand
AAGCGGGACGCTTGTCTTGCATGTAGGAGTATCGAATTCCGGCACTGGCACGGGGTCCCAAAGGTCTGGATGAGTGAAAGACCATGGACTCACGTTCATAATTATTTTCATCTTGCCGAAGGTAGGCGAGCCCACCCTTTAACTCACCAGAATGGTCGGATAAAAAATACCCCTGAGTGGAGTTGCGCTTTGCAAAGTCTTCTTCCGTTGCACCTCGTAAGTCATTTTTGTTTCTTAGCGATGTTTTATAGCTCTGATAAGATACACTCGTTTCGTTAAAATACGCGGAGCTGGCTGGATTAAGTACGGCAGCTTCGGTAGAAAGGATACTCGCGACACCTGCTCCGGCGGTTCCGTTAAGTCTTGTGGTTTGAAAACTTCGAATCTGGGAAAAAGCGGAAGCGGAGAGGGTCAAACTGAGAATCAATAGTGAAGTTTTAATCATAAAAAAAATGTAATTAAGTTTCTGCTCTTAAACAAGGATATTTATGCGAGTTCGTAAGGCCATCATTCCGATCGCGGGTAAGGGAACAAGATTCCTTCCGGCCACCAAACAAGTGGCAAAAGAAATTCTACCTATTATCAATGTCCCCATGATTCATTATGTGGTTCAGGAAGCTGTTGATTCCGGCATTGACCAGATCATCTTTGTGACTTCCTCTGGAAAAGAGTCTATTGAAAACTACTTCGATAGAAATCTTGAGCTCGAGAACTTTCTCGAAAAAAACAATAAACTCAAAGAACTCGAACTGATCCGGAAGATCGGAAACCTCGTGAGTGTGACCTCGGTTCGGCAGAAAGAGCAGTTGGGTCTTGGCCACGCAGTTTTGATGGCCAAGGACATGGTTGGAAGCGAACCCTTCGCCGTTCTCCTCGGTGATGATCTGGTGATCAACGATGTTCCTGCCACAAAGCAGCTCATTGACGTCTCCATGAAAAACTCTCAGTCTCCGGTTATTGGAGTGATGGAAGTTCCAAAAGAAGAGACATCAAAATACGGGATTGTCCGGGGAGAAAAAGTCTCCGAGAGAACTCTTCGTATGCAGGGGATGGTGGAAAAACCAAAGCCTGAAGTTGCCCCAACGAATCTCGCCACTCCTGGCCGCTATATCCTGACTCCTGAGATCTTCGAGATACTTGAGACCATTCCCCGTGGAGCAGGAAACGAGTATCAACTGACCGATGCGATCAATGTTCTCTGTCAAAGAAGAGAAGTCTTTGCCCACCAGTTTGAGGGAGAAAGATTTGATACCGGCAGTATCGCAGGTTATCTCGATGCTACGATTGATTTTGCCCTGAAAGATCCGGCGAACCGTGATAAATTAGTAGAGAGTATTCAAAAGAGATTTAAAAAGTACGGAATCAAGCTATGAAGTTTGCCATTGCCCTGAGTTTTCTTTTCTCGTTTTCTGCCATCGCCTATGTTCCCACGGTTGAGTCTCTCTATCGTTTCGGTGGAAACCCAGAGGTTACGGCCAATGCAGCTGTGATCTCTTTTGTGGTACGAAAGGTCGATGGCGAAGGACAGGCAGATTCCCTGTTACAGGAAAAAAAATCAGAAGGCTATTACCGCCTCTATTTCACAAAAGCCACCGGTGATGCTCTAAAGATCGCTCAGGTTCACTTTAAGGATAGTCGCTTCTCAGAGGCTAGCCTTGATCATAAGATCTACTACCCTAACTTCACACCTCTTACCCTGAGGCCAACTCTGGATCAGATGGAGAAAGGTCTTTTTCTTTCACTTCTTCACTCGATGATTTTTAACAACGGGTCTCAAATGATCAGCTACCTGGCCGGCATTGGTGTTCCCGTTAGACACAATAAAGATCTCATCAATCGTGAAAAAATTGATTACCTCGCAAGCTACAAAAAGTATCTGATAAGTATCAGCAGCAATCGCTCGGCCCGAAAGACCGAGGTTAATCCACTTAAGCCTGAAGATCCTTCCGCACGGGAGAGGGTTGACCGGGTCATGAATGAATCGATGTATGTGGACACGGGACATGTGAAACTCGCTAAAGAAGAAGGCAAACCTGCCTGGTCTGTGACAGCGGGCTCCTTCGAGTCGGTCCACGCCTACGACTCCCGGGCCGTTCTTCGCTATAAGTACAAAACGGACGCCGGTGAATTCACGGTCATTCCCAAAGACTATTGGCTTGCCACGGGAACTCATCTGTTTCCGAAGTCTTTCCACATCAGGAATTTTCGTGGAGAAAATTTCGAGGTCGATATTATCGATTATCGTCATTTTCTGGATAAAGAAGAGGACCTCGTGAAGCGCCAGAAAAAATGGGATCAGCTTCTTCGAACCGGAATGTCCAGTGAGCCACGACCGGAATTTCTTCTCTGATGAAAATCGCCCGGGTTGCGGTTAATTACCCTCAAAAAAATAACGGACTTTTTTATCTCTACGAAGAAACTCCCGAGGTGGGGCAGGTTGTAGAAGTTCCCCTGGGTCGTCGGGGTGAGCTCGGCTGTGTGGTGGGACTGGATGAAAAAGACCATCCCGACTTTAAGGCGACTCCAGTCGATAAGCTTAAATCCATTAAATCCCTCTATCCTGACTGGAAACTTAATCCGGATGAACTGGCCCTCTATGAGTGGATGGCTGGATATTATCACTATTCATTGGGCCAGCTCATTTTCGATTGTCTTCCGGCCCATAAGAAGCGACCACGGCCGCTAACGGTAACAGAAGGTCAGGGTCTTCCCTTAGAATTTAATCCCAACGAAAAACAAAATCATGCCATCGATACAGTGGGTGAAAAGCTCCATCACTTTGAGCGCTATCTTCTTCATGGAGTGACAGGAAGTGGAAAGACTGTCGTCTACCTCGATCTCATAAAGAAGACTATTGATGAGGGAAAGAGTGTGCTCTTTCTTTTGCCGGAGATAAATCTTACTCCCCAGTTTGTTCAAACCTTTGCAAAATATCTCTCTGCTGAAGTCTACTCTTACCATTCTGAACTTCCAGACTCGCAAAAGTTTCAGATTTTTCAGAAGGCACGGACCCAGGACTCTCCCTGTCTTATCCTTGGCGTTCGAAGCTCCGTATTTATTCCACTAAAAAACCTCGGCCTCATCGTCATCGATGAAGAACACGACACATCCTTTAAGCAGGATGACCGCTGTCCCTATAACGCCAGAGACGTTGCTTCCAAAAAGGCTCAGCTTTTGGGCATCCCTCTTATCATGGGGTCAGCGACCCCGAGCCTGGAGTCCTATTATCATTTCCATTCACGGGAAAAGATGAATCTCCTGGAGATGCCCGAGCGCGCGGGAGATGCCCACCTTCCCAAAATTGAACTCATTGATGCCCGCTCAAAATCAGAGAATCCCTCTGAAGACATCTGGCCTCTTGTTCCTCAATCCCTGACAGCACTCAAAGAGGCACTGGAGCGGGGAGAGCAGACGCTGGTTTTTGTGAACCGATTAGGCTTTGCAAGTTATCTTCAGTGCAGAGGATGCGGTCATCAGTTTAATTGTCTTAATTGTGCGATTACTCTTCGCTACTTTAAAAGAAAGAATATCCTCGCGTGTAATCACTGCGATTATAAAGAGCCCATGCCTTCGGAGTGTCCTTCCTGTGGCTGCATGACCATGTCCCACAAGGGATTTGGCACAGAAAAAATTCAGGAAGTCCTCGAGAGAAATATTCCGGGATACCGGATTGAAAGATTTGATCGGGATGAAATTAAAAACTTCACTCAACTTCAGGAAAGACTGGATGATTTTCACTCAGGAAAAATCGATGTCTTAGTCGGCACTCAGATGCTCTCGAAGGGCCACAACTTTGAAAAGGTAAAATTGGTTCTGATCCTGGGGATCGATAGTCAGTTAAATTTTCCTGACTTTCGCTCCGGAGAGCGCGTCTATCAGACCCTCACTCAGGTCTCAGGTCGAGCGGGCCGCTATTCAAAAGACGGGCGCGTACTCATCCAAACCCTGAACCCGGACAATTCCCTTTTTAAAATTGTGCAGGATCACTCATTTCATCGCTTCTACGAAGATGAGCTGAAGATGCGGGAGATTTGCGACTGCCCTCCCTTTAAACGTCTGGCGATGATTCACTTCACCGGACGCTTTCAGGATAAGCTCATTAGTCACGTCACTGAATTCGTGGGTCCCATGATCCGGGGTCTCATCAGTGGACACTTTCCGGAGGTCACCCTCCTGGGGCCTCGGCCGGCCTTTATCGAAAAAAAATCCAACCAGTTTACTTGGTCAGTTCTCCTCAAGTCCAAAGACCTGAGTCAGCTTCATAACCTTCTGAAATCTTTCGAGTTAAATTACAAATCCCTGTCCTCAGTGACTTACAAGATCGACGTTGATCCCTACACTCTGATCTAAAACGCTTAAGTTTCAACACCTTCTCTCCGATGAGCCAAGGAGAAAACTTATCTTTAGAGGACTGTATGAAAAAGTCATCCATCATTCTGCTCGCACTTGCATCGACTCCGTCCTTTGCAGAAGACTTCGTTCAGAAAGCCCTTTTTGAGAACTCTCCCACCATTTCCTCTTCTAGTTCAACTAAAGCAAAAGAAGAAACTAAGGATGTAGGTAAGACTGAAACAAAGTCACTTGTCTCCGGGAAGAGTTGTCTTGATCTCGACATTGATAAGCAAAAGTCTCTTCCTTTAAAAGTCATCATGGGTCTCATTCAGGAAGACCCTAGAAAACTCAATATTTCACACAATCCTTCAAGTGGAGTTCTCGAAATCTCTACCACGAAGATGATTAGTAACTGTGAAAGCATGATCGAGTGGAAGGTTGCCCAGACTTCACTCAGTGGTGAAAACGCTTACAGTGTTGAAGCAAAAATGAAAGAAGGACATTCCTGTAAAGACGGGAAGTGTACTTATAAAATCTGGAAACTCGAAGAGGGGAGTAAGAAGTTGGTCGAGAAAAGCTTCTCTCCTGATTTCTCCGGATTTAAATCCTGTCTAGCCGAAAGTGGTGTCTTCAAAAAGGGCAGTGCTGAGGCAGTGAAAGAAGCCATTCAGTACGAAAAGTTAAGCTTTAAGGCCAGCGGTATCAAGGACACCGGTAAGGTGGTCTTTGTCTCTGAAGGTCCAGAATCAAGCCAGATTGGCCCGGTCTACGGTGACTTCAGTGTCGTGAGCGATTGTCGTTATTTTGAAGAGGTGGCCGAAGAGCCCCTCACACTACTCTCTAAAGCAGAACTTCAGAGAAGAGAGCGGGACCGTGAAGCCGCCGAACTAGAAAAATGTACCGTTAATGACTATCAGAAGATTGCTGACTTCTTAAAAGCCTACGAGCAGGACTACGCCTACCTTCGTCCCATCCTCAATGATCTCCTTGAGACTGCTGCTAAAGATGCGGTCAAAAGAATCGCGGAAGGAAAAGACACTGAAGAAGACAGGAAGATCATCAGAGATTTCAATGAAATCGTGGTGAAGCCCATGACTGCCTTAGCCGATCGCTTATACGCAGAGGCCGAAGAACTTGACGGGGAAGAGAGGACCAGAAAACTCGGTCAGCTTAAATCCGTTCTCGATCGTCTTAAAGCTTATTCCGAGGCTCCTTTCTTCTCTCAGGCCCTCACCGATAAATTCTTAAAAGATGGCCGATTTGATGCCGCTAAAGAAATGAACTCTCTTCGCCTGGTTCTCACCATTTATCCAAAGCTTGGAACCAAGGTCAAAGATCAGGAGATGAGTAGCGACGATGTTATGAATCTGATTGAAAGAAATGAAGATGAGTACGAAGTTGCTCTCGAAGCAGAGGAAGAGCGTTATCTTATCCGAACGGGTCAGGACTTTTCTAACACCGAAATCCTCAAAGAAAGACTCAAGGCTGCTCAGATTCTACTTCAGCGACGTATTGCTTTTCAGCAGTCAGAGATCGACGATGCTCAGAGAAGAATTACCAGAAGTTGTCCTCTCTTTGGTTTTCATGCACCGACCTGTCAGAAAAAAGAGATGGAGCGGATTCAGAATGCTCAGAGAAAAATGCAACTTGCTCAGCTCGACTACCAGGATGTCGTAAAAGAAATCACGCCAGAGTTTGAAAAATACAAAGCCCTCGAAGCCGAGGGGAGAGAGTATCTTAAAAACAATGGTCAGGAAGCTCCGGCGGAAGTGGCACTCGAGACGAATCAGCCGACAGATCCATATGTTTATACGATGAACTTCAATCAAAATCCTGGTCTTCAGAATCCTATGATGACTCAAATGCCTCAGCAGCAGCCTTACATGGGTGCGGCGACAATGAATCCCTACATGATGCAAGGCCAGCAGGGCATGTTCATGGGCCAGAACCCTTACATGATGGGCGGCTACCAGCAACCAATGATGGGCCAGTTCGGCGCCTTTGGTCAGTTTGGTATGCAAGGGGGGATGGGTGGCCAGTACGGCATGAGTCCGTATGGGATGTCACCTTACGGCGGAATGGGAATGCAGATGGGCCAGATGGGTGGCTACGGCATGAGCCCTTTCGGAATGGGTATGGGTGGAATGGGCCAGCAACCAATGATGGGCCAGCCCGGAATGTACATGCCTGGTCAGCCGATGTTCTAGAACTGTAACGTTGCTCTTAAGCCGCCACCGTGGACGTTTGAAAGAGAAATGTCAGTGGCGGTATCATTATTGAATTTATAATAATCCCCAACAAACCAGTACCCGTAATAAGCTCCGATAGTCACATTCGGATTCCAGCGGTAATCAAATCCTAGATCGATCTCGTAACCGTAGTCATCGTCTTGAGATTCATTAGAAGTGAAAGCGTAGTTTTCTTCATGGTGATAAGCACGTGTGCTACCACCACTGGCCGTCTCAAGTGCGTTGGCAAAGATGAAGGCACCCTTCCAGGTCCACTTGTCAGATTTGTAGTTTCCGTAAAGACGGACGAACCGGGCGTTGGTGATGGAAGAATCAAAGATCGACTTCCCACCTTCCGTAAAAGAAGGATAGTGGTAGCGGAACATAAGATCAGCG
>CAZPFM010000124.1:0-6959 GCA_964585845.1 uncultured Bacteriovorax sp. | reverse complement strand
ATCCCAACTCCCATGACGTAGCGGGGCTTATCCTTTGGCATGAGGGGGGCCGTGTAGCGAACGATCTCTTCCATGTGCTCAGGCCCTTCTCCTACGGAGACGCCTCCGATAGCGTAGCCGGGGAGATTTCTCGCAGTCACTTCCTCGATACAGATCTTTCGGTACTTCTCATAGACTCCACCCTGGACGATTCCGAAGAGGGCCTGCTTGGGGTTAGTCCAGGCCTCCACACAGCGGTCAAGCCAGCGGTGGGTGCGCTCGATGGAATTGGCGACGTATTTTTCAGTGGCCGGGTAGGGGATACATTCATCGAAGGCCATCATGATATCGGAGCCGAGATTCTGCTGAACCTGGATAGAGATCTCAGGAGTCAGAAGAACGTTTTCACCTTTGGCTCCTTTAAAATTTGCCCCCTCTTCAGTGATGGAGTTTTTCTGAAGGGAGAAGACCTGGAAGCCACCTGAGTCCGTTAAGATCGCACGGTCCCATCCCATGAACTTGTGGAGCCCTCCGGCCTTGGCAATAAGCTCCGAGCCGGGTGTGAGGTGCAGGTGATAGGTATTGGAGAGCATGATCTCGATGTCGAGGTCTTTTAGTTCCTTGGGTTGAAGGGCCTTGATAGCTCCGTGAGTACCCACGGGCATGAAAACAGGCGTTTCAATTTTGCCATGGGGAGTATGGATTACACCGGCCCGGGCCCCGCAGTTTTTATCTACGTGGACGAGTTCGAATTTGAAATGTTCATTAATCTCAGAACGAGTGTTCATTTTAGAAAATCCTTTGGCAAAGTTTATTCCAGAGGTCACCAGGGCCCCGGCATTTCCAGTAAAAGGAAGTGAATGGGCAATCATTATCAAATCCTCCTACCTTTGTTGAGTCTATTCTTCTGCCGGGTAGATCTTACAGACCTTATTCCTCTTCGTTATGAAGTGGAAATCAAAGAGATTCTCGATGGAGACACCCTGGTGGTGAAAAAGGGGAGCTATACCTGGAAGGTGAGGCTCTCAAAGATCGATGCTCCGGAGCTCGGGCAAGCCTTTTTATCCGGTGGAGATGCCGGAAAAAAGAGTACGGAATGCTTAAGAAGAACCCTTAAAAAGCACCATCTCATTCTTGAGATCGAGCACTTCGATATGTACCGGCGAATCCTGGGAGATATGGGAGAACTCACTCTGGATCTGGTGGAATCAGGATGCGCGCCTCTCTATCCATACTCTCGGTTCAAATCCAGAAAAGAAAAGGGAGTTTTCCTGAGAGCACTCAAGAAGGCGAGGCATTTACGAAAGGGATTATGGGCCCACGGTGGATTCCGACGGCCCAATCTCTGGCGAAAGACTAGTAAACGAAGCGCAGTCCGGCGGTAGCGCCGACCATATTGCTTCCGAAAGCTTTATCTCCCTGAACGAAGATTACCATGTAGGGGAGGTTAATCTGGGCGCCAACGAAACCCCGGGAGGTGAAGGGGTTAACCTTACCTGAGCCGTTAATGTCAGCATTGGCCTGGACCTTGATTGTGGGACTTGATGAACAGGCTTCTCCTCCAGAACCATTGGTACAGGAGATGTCAGACTCTTCAGCATTCAGATTACCCTTCGCTCTGGCTTCTCCGAAGTTATAGTCCACACCAACACCAGTGTAGAGACTTAAAAAGTAGAGGAGTTGAACATCCGTCGAAAGTTCAAGCGGGATAGAATGAGTGGCCGTGTTGATCCGGGCAAGAGGATTACCTCTAATGGTTCCCTGAATGCGGTTCCCATCTGAATCTGTCTCATCGATCACTTCATTAATTTCAGATTGAAAAGTGATGTCGTTTTTATTGTATTCGTAGCCGAAGTGAAACTTCACTCCACCCCAACCTAGCCACTTACTGCCAGAACCCTTGATCCAGTCATACTTAAAATGGGTTCCCAGAGAGGTCATGGAAATTTCGGCGGCGGACTTTTGTCCTTCCTTATCACTGAGATTCTGCTTATGAGTGTAGCTCATAAAATTCAGATAAAAATTCAGCCTGTCCGTATCCATTCCCAGGATTTTCTTAGTATCCAGGAAACCAAGATTTACCCCAATAATAGCCCCTGAAGCGACGGCAGCTCCGCTGATGTCACTTTCAGGATCCTTACTCTTGGTGAGATCAGCCCCCGCTCCGATGCCGGCACCAATGAGGGCAACTTCCATCCTTGAGGCATAGTCTGAACCGATCCCTTTACCTGCCATCACTGAGGCATTGGCCGTACCCTCGAGAAGTTTCTGAGGTGGCCCACTGGGAAGATCTCCGTTGATCTCTGTTTGGATCTTTTGGATCTCATTATCGATAAAGGTTTTGAATGGGGCAAAAGAGTCAGCGCCATTATAATCAGTGACTTCAATCGTGAAGATCTGGGCCTTCGCCTGAAAGGAGAGAGTGAGAAGACCTGCAAAGATGAGGAGTTTTGGAGTTTTCATGTGTCTTTAATCGGTTAGGGTGAGGTCCAATTTTAAGAAATTAAGCCTTCTCCTGCAGGGGGAGAATTATTTACCCCTCTCCCTTGCCCCGGGGGCCTGCCCTGTGCTAAATCACTGTTTTCAAATTAAAAAGGAAGGGCGAGATGCCGTTTATTAACCAGGAACTCCACCCGGGCCTTGAGGCTTTCTTTAAAGAAAAAGGACTCAAGTCTGCTACTCCCATTCAAAAACGGGTCATCCCTGAGATTCTGAATCGGAAATCCATCATCGTTCTCTCAGAAACGGGATCCGGAAAAACTCTCTCGTACGCTCTTCCCATCGCAAGCCTTTTAAAAAAGCGCGAAGAAGAAGGAAAGACCAATACCGCAAAGGGCGCCCCTCTTGCTCTCATCGTGGCCCCTACCCGAGAACTCGCTCAGCAGATCATGGGAGTCTTCAAGGGTATGACCCATCACCTGAAACTTCGGGTCCGGGATATCACCGGAGGGGATACTCATGCCAAGAT
This sequence comes from uncultured Bacteriovorax sp., assembly GCA_964585845.1. Taxonomy (GTDB): domain Bacteria; phylum Bdellovibrionota; class Bacteriovoracia; order Bacteriovoracales; family Bacteriovoracaceae; genus Peredibacter. Next base: position 4,012 of record CAZPFM010000124.1, on the reverse strand, counting down.
GAAGTCTGTGGCCGCTGGATCCTATGAGATCCTGATCGCCACTCCCTCAAGAGTAAGATCTGCGATTCAGAAAAAAGAACTCTCTCTCAGTCAGCTCCGGCATGTGGTCTTCGACGAAGCCGATCAGCTCTTTGATATGGGATTCAAGAAAGATCTGGATTTTATGATCGAGTACTTCGATATGAATCAGACTCAATTTAGCTTCATCACGGCGACCCTTGCCTCGGAAGTTGAAAGCTACATCTTAGAAAAGTTCAAAGAGATCAAGTTTGAAAAACTCTCTTCTGAAGGTGCCCACGTCACTCACGGTAAAATCGATACCTATAACGTCAAAGTTACTCCGGCCGAAAAAGATATGGTGGTGCGGATGTTCCTTGATAAACAGGCCAAAGGCCGGGGGATCATTTTCACCAATCAAAGAAACCAGGCCGAAGATCTTTTTAAGTATCTCTCAGAAAAAATGCCGAAGCTCAAAATGAGGCTCATTCACGGCGATCTTGAGAAAAAAGAGCGAGAGTCCGCTATCCGCGCTTTTCAGGAAAAGAAGGCCCAGGTTCTTGTGGCAACGGATGTGGCGGCCCGAGGGATCGATGTGCCGGATCTTATTTGGGTCCTAAACTACGGACTTCCGAAAACCGGGATCTATTATCTTCACCGCTGCGGCCGCGTGGCCCGGGGGGGACGTTCAGGTCTAGTGTACAACCTTGTGGCAAGCCACGACTCCAAGATGATCAATCAGATCAACGAGGCGATAAAGAATCAGAGTCATCTCAATCTCGACGTCATTCCGGAAGAGAAGATGAAGCATGAGAAAAAGGTCGCTAAGAAAGTGGAGAAAAAGCCTGCTGCTTTCCGTGGTAAAGAGAAGAAGAGAAGTGAAGCTCCGGAGCGTCCGAAGCGCAACCGTGGAATCAAGCGGCGCTAGACTTCAAAGAACTCCCGGATCTCATCTTTTCTCTTCATGGCATCTTCGAATCCAAGATCGATAAGTGGTATGGTGTAAGACTCATCGAAGGCAAGGTAACTCAAAAGATCGAGACCCTTATCATCCGAGACCCCCAGTCCCTTCAGGAGATACCTAAGCATCGGTGGAAGAGACTCGCTTTTCATCTGAGACATGCTTCCTAGATCCAGAGATGGTCTGAACATCAGGATGGGGATCGTTTTAAAGTGTGTCTTAGGATGATCCTCAACGAGTGTGTTGATGCGCATGAGACGCTCCACATCTCCCTCAAGGGAATCGAGAAAAATCGCATTCAAAAGCACACCTATGATCTGTCCTATGCTGGGATTTCCTATGGGGGAGAAACTCAGGTCCATCATGCGGTGTTGCTGATGAGGGTACCGGATGCCAATGGCCACGAGTTTTTCTGCTCCCAGATGAATGGCCGGAGAAAGGGGAGTTGTTTGACGAATGCAACCATCTCCAAAGTAAGAATTTCCTATTTGCACAGGGGGAAAGAAGATCGGGATCGCCGAGGAGGCAAGGACATGCTGGGCCTTAAATTTTGTCCGCACCGAAAAGCGATCTGAGCGGGCCCAGTCTTTTATGGTTTCATGACCCTCATAGAAGACAACACTGCTTCCGGAATTATAATTGGTAGTGGAAAGGCCAAAACCATAGAGCTGATCGCTGGCGATGCAGTCAGTGATGTCATCGAAGTTCACTTCCCTCTGGATGAGCTCCAGGAGAGGTTTTGTATCCAGAAGATTATTAAAGCTTCCGCCCTTACTGGTAAGCCCACCGAAGAGAGCTCCCCCAAACCACTTGGCTCCCAGATCAGTGATCTTAAACGCCCTCAGATCATAGACATTCTGGGGTTTAAGCTTTCGCCAGAGTTCAACGAGATTATGAGTGGCCACGTCCCAGTTTTCAGCATGGCCTGCCAGATAAGTCGCATTGAGAGCGCCGGCAGAATTACCCGTGATGACATCGAAGAGGGAAGTCTTCTTCCCAATGATTTCATAGATGGCACGGACAACACCCACCTGATAGGCGGCCCGGGCTCCGCCACCTGTCATGACTAATCCAATCTTCTTCATATTTTTATTATACCTTAATGTCTACGGCGCGCATTTAAACAAAAACTAAAAAGCACTTAACCTGCCACCCCGAATTAGCTAAGATAAAATGTAATTTTCGATCTAAAAAAGGTGTTTTATGAGAATTCTCGTCACAGGTGCCACTGGTTTTGTTGGGCATGTCATCATTCGTCAACTTATCGAAGAGGGCCATGAACCGGTTGTTCTCACGAGAAACATCCCTCGCGCTGCCCTTAATCTGGGTTCTAAGTGCCGCTATTTCCAGTGGAGAAATACTAACGAAGCTCCTCCGAAGGAAGCCTTCGAAGGCGTTGAAGGTGTAATCAACCTTATGGGGGAAAACCTCAGCGATAAGCGATGGAGTGTTGCACACAAGAAGAAAATTTATAACTCCCGGATCGACGGAACGGCCGCCCTGGTGAAGGCCATGGGTGAGCTTGAAATAAAGCCTAAGGTTCTTGTTTCGACATCCGCAGTAGGTATCTACGGTGATAGAGGACCAGAGGAGCTTGATGAGCACGCAAGCTCTGGCTCAGACTTTCTTGCTCACGTTTGCAAAGACTGGGAAACTGAAGCCCTCAAGGCTGAAAAGCATGGAATCCGTGTGGTGATCATCCGCGTAGGTGTTGTCCTTGGTCGAGGTGGGGGAGCTCTCTCGAAAATGCTTCCAGTCTTTAAACTTGGAATCGGTGGAAAGCTCGGTTCTGGTCATCAGTATATGTCATGGATCCACATTGAGGATCTCGCGACCATGTTCATTGAAGCTGCGACAGATTCAACGATGAAAGGCGTCTACAATGGAACGGCTCCTTATCCAGCAACGAATGAAGAGTTCACGACCGCTCTCGGAAAAGTTCTTAAACGTCCAACATTTGCTCCGGTTCCAAAGTTCGCATTGAAAACTCTTATGGGTGAGATGTCGGACGTTGTCCTTAAAGGTCAGAAAGTTCTTCCGGCGAAGTTCAAGGAAAAGAATTTTCGCTACAAGTATCCAACACTCGAGAAGACTCTTAAAGAAACCGCTTTTTAGTATGAGATTATTTTTTATCCTCAGCATCTTGATGGCCTTCTCTTGCAGCAAGGAAGTCCGCTACAGTAAGGAAGAGCTCCTCAAGAAAGCTCAGGCCGCGGATCCTTCAGTGACAGTCATTCTTCCTTCAAATATGAACGAAGGTGTTCAGTGTCATGAGTACACTCCCTCTTGTATCTCGGGTCATGTGGTCTCAGTCAAAGGCATCGAGATGCTCGCCCTCGAGTATGAAAGTGAGAAGATCGCTAAGGAAGCTGCTAAGAAATACCGGGCCTATTACACAGGGAACTGGATCTTTGATGATGTGACCGGTGAGCCACTTCTTGAAAAATTCGTGTCCGAAAACTTAGGGGCGAAGAAGCCGTGAGAGCTTCTCTCTAAAAAACTCAATCCGCCGGATCCATTCAGTTTGTAAATCTTCATTCACCTGGCACTCTTCAAGAGTCTTTTTAAAAAGGACCACCCAGCGGTCAAGCTCACCCCGATGGATGTTCAGAGGATGGTGAGCGTTCAGAAGATCAAACGGGGCAGCAATCGGACGATCGGTTTTTCCCAAAAGCTGGATCTCCCAGAAGGAAATGATCCTTGGAATGTGGGTGTCGAAATCTTTAATCTTAGCAAATTGATAACCTAGAAGAATGTCTTCTTTAGCCTTCTCGTAGAATCTTTCCACAACGAGCTGAATAAGTGATTCGGTCTTCATAGAGGAGACTCGAGACCTGGGATAGCAGAGGAGAAGTAGGTTGAGATAGTCTTGGTGGTGAAGCCTTGATCCAGGATGAACTGCACATCATCTTTATCATGGTAAGAGAGCTTCTCGCCATTTTTCATAAGATGGCAGCGCCGGGCCTCTGGGATTTCAAAGAATTTATAAAGTCCGTATTGAATATAGAGATCATCGCTCACCAGGGCAGAGGCCTGGGGCTCAAAGGGGAAAGG
>CAZPFM010000123.1:0-6960 GCA_964585845.1 uncultured Bacteriovorax sp. | reverse complement strand
CCCCCACCACGTAAGAGGCGTTCATATCGATGGCTTCATCGAAGATGACTTTGAATTTATCTGTTTCAATGGTTGGACCCATGAAGCCTTTAACGAGTCCTAAGGCATCGAGTTCATTCTGCTGAGCTGGACGGATATGTTCAGCGGCAACCTTGTTTTTAAATTTCACATCATTTAAAGAGTCATCTCCTAAGAGCATGACCATGAAGAACTGATCCTTGCCTTTAATGATTGCGTTCATCACCACAGACTTAAGGCTCTGAGTGATAGGAAGCTTATGGGCTTCGCAGACTTCTTCGCAGGTCTTCTGATTCGGTGTCGCAAATTTCTGAAGATCAGTGGCAGAAGCGGAGACCACATTCTTTCTCACTGTCGCAGCTTTTTCGATGTTGGCGGCAAACTTTGTTTTAGGGACAGTCACCACCACGTCTTCGCCATTATCGCCAATGACCTGGAACTCGTGGGTCTTTGCCCCCCCTCCGGCCATGGCACCACCATCGGCTTCGACGGCGATGAACTCTAGACCCATCCGACGGAAGATATTTTCATAAGCCCCGTAGATCTCCTCGTAGAACTTATCCAAGGAATCCTTATCGATATGAAAGGAGTAGCCATCTTTCATGGTGAATTCACGAGCGCGCATAAGACCAAAGCGAGGTCTAATTTCATCCCGGAACTTGGTATTGATCTGGTAGAGACAAACAGGAAGCTGCTTATAGGAGTTCACCGTCTTCCGGAAAAGATCAGTGACGGTTTCTTCGTTTGTGGGAGAGAGGCAAACGTCTCGCTCAGCGCGATCCTTTGCCTTGAGCATCTGCCCACCCATGGCGTCCCAGCGGCCCGATTCCTGCCAGAGCTCGGCCGGAGTTACAACTGGCATAGAGATTTCAAAGCAGTTGATCCGGTCGAGTTCTTCCCGGATGATTCTTTCTACTTTTTTGAGTGAGCGGAAGGCCATGGGCATATGAGTGTAAAGACCCGCGCCGGTTTTATTGATGAGGCCCGCTCTCATCATGAGCTGCTGAGAGACCACCTCAGCATCATTAGGTGTTTCTTTGAGTGTTTGCCAGTAGCCCTGAGAGAGACGCATGTATCAATTCCTTATTCGAAAGTCGCTTCGGTGAAATAATCTTTAAGTTCCACGTAAACCCAGAGCTCACAGCCTTCGGCCACCATGGCGCCGATTTCTACCGGTGAATTCTTTACTGGAATCACTTCCACTTCAGTTTCCATCTCTTCACCCGGGCAATTTACATAGTGAAAACTTAAAATCCCAAGACCTGCTCCACCAGCGACACGCTTTAAAATAAAAGGTTCACCAGCAGGAAGCTCGAGGATGGTGCCGTTCAATTTCTGAGGAAGAGACATGGGCTGAGTGAGTTTATAAGTCACGCCGTTCTCCAGATCAAACCAGCTCATGGCCAAGGCATTAAATGAAAGGGTGAGAAGTGCGAATGCGATAATAGCTCTCATGATTCCTCCTAAAAGAGGTTCATGTTAACTAAAAAGCTTTGATTTGGGAAAAGATCAGTGGGAGACGGAGATGAATTGAGGCAGTTTGTGCGCCTCGCGTACTTCCTGCTTAAGCGCCGAAGCAGAGACGATCTCATAGGCCGAAGGTGTTTCAAGAAGCTTCCGGCAAAGAAGATTATGGATGTTATGACCCGACTTATAGGTCGTGATCTTTCCAGCGATCTCAAATCCAAGAAGACTCACATCCCCAATGGTATCAAGAATTTTGTGACGAACAAATTCGTCATCGAAACGTAGACCTTCAGAGTTAATCACCCGGTAATCATCGAGAACGACAGCGTTATCGAGTGAGCCGCCTTTCACGAGACCTTTGCGCTTGAGCATATCCACATCTTTCACGAATCCGAAGGTGCGGGCACGGGAGATGTCCTGGATGAAGGATTCGCAGGAGAACTCGAAATTAAAACGCTGGGTCTTAATCGTGGGGTGAGCGAAAACAATCGTGGAGTCGATCAGAAGATTATGATGAGGCTCAAACTGGGCCCATTTTCCGTCTTTTTCCACTCGAACAGTGTCGAGGATCACGAGGAACTTTTTCGACTTATTGAGATTCTTAATTCCTGTTTCCTTCAGGAGGAAAACAAAGGAGGCACCTGAACCGTCCATGATAGGGACTTCAGGGCCATCGATTTCAATCAGAACGTTATTGATTCCAAGACCATAGAGGGTCGCCAGGAGATGCTCCACGGTGTGGATGGCTTCCCGACCAGAACCGAGGGTTGTTGCATTTTCAGTGGTCCCGACAGTCAGGGCATTGGCCTTCATGGGGGCAGAGCCCGCAATATCCGTGCGCACGAACTGAATACCGAAGTCAGCTTCAGCTGGAATAAGCTTCATGCTCACTTTTTTACCTGAATGGAGACCTATCCCTGTTACTTTTACGTCTTTGGCCAGGGTCCGCTGATTAATCATCTAATCCTTATACATAAGCCGCAGCTAATCACTCTATCTTAAACTAAATTTATGAGTTTGTGAGCTAGGAAATTACGCTCTATGTATATATCCCGAGTCAAAGGGTCAAGATCGCCCTGAAATATGGTTATGGGCGTTTTCAGATAAGACTCTTCCCCGTGGCGTGCGCAGGATAAGTCCCTGTTTTAATAGATATGGCTCGTAGACCTCTTCGATGGTCTGCTTATCCTCACCCAGAGTTGCCGAAAGCGCATCGATGCCCACGGGTCCACCGGAGTAGTAATCCTTCATCACCGTGAGAATTTTTCGGTCCATAGAATCAAGACCGAGATTATCAATATCCAAAAGCTTCATCGCCGCTGCAACTTCAGAAGTTCCCACCAGAGTTTCTCCGGCCACCAGAGCGAAATCCCGCACCCGGCGAAGAATACGGTTCGCAATTCTGGGAGTTCCGCGGGAGCGCTGAGCGATTTCTTTTTTTGCGTCCGGTGCAAGGGTGATCCCCATCTTGGAAGCATTGTTATGAATGATGGAGCCAATCTCATTAGGCTCGTAATAATCAAAATTCAAGTGGGCCATGAATCGATCGCGAAGAGGATTGGAGAGAAGTCCTGAACGGGTGGTGGCGCCAATGAGAGTAAAAGGAGCCAGGTCAATCTGCATCGTCCGCGCCGAGGCGCCCTGACCAATGAGAATATCCAGGCGAAAGTCTTCCATCGCCGAATAGAGAATCTCTTCCACAGAGATATGGATTCGGTGGATCTCATCGATGAAAAGAACATCTTTGGGTTTGAGATTAGTGAGAACGGCCGCGAGGTCACCCTTTTTTTCGATGGCAGGGCCAGAGACAAGATGAAGTTCCGAGCCCAGGGACTTAGAGATGAGCATCGCCAGAGACGTTTTCCCAAGACCCGGAGGTCCGGAGAGAAGGACATGGTCCATCGCCGCTTTCCGCACCAGGGCGGATTTTACCATGAGATCAATATTTTCAACGACCTTAGTTTGCCCGATGTATTCTTTAAAATTCTGCGGACGAAGGCGATTCTCCTGCTCTTTTTCAGTGCCCTGAACCTCTCCTCCAACTACGCGCTCACTCATTTATCGGATTTCCTTCAGGATGATTTTCACCAGGGCTTCAGGGCTTGTGGCCGCCCCTGATTGGAGATGCTTTTGGATCATGGGAAGAACGTCCTGGTCTTTAAATCCCAGTCCCTGGCAAGCTGCGAGGGTTTCTTTTACGAGGTGAGCATCGGCCTTGTTTTCTGCTTTTACTTTTGCTCCGCCCTTTACTGGTTTTTCATGAGTCGAAAGACCGAGTTCAAGTTTTGTGACCTTATCTTTTAGAGAGAGAACGATCTGTTCCGCACTCTTTTTACCCACACCCGGAGCGGATTTAAGAATATCAGAGTTCTCAAAGGTGATCGCAGAGATGATTTGCTCCACACCTAAATGACAAACAAGTGAGAAGGCGGACCGAGGACCAATTCCATTCACATCCAGGAGCATTTCAAAGAATTTCTTCTCATCGGCCGACTCAAATCCATAGAGATTCTGAGCGTCTTCGCGGATGATGTGGGAGATAAAAAGTGCCACATCTTTATTGGGCACCATCGGGGTTGGCGTGTGCACTTCATAGCCCACCCCCTGAGCGGTGAGGATCACGGATTTTTGAGAGTCAGAGTAGACGACAGTTCCCGAGAGATAGCCGATCATGAAACAGATTCCTTTATCTTATGAGCAAGAGCTCCGGCGAGAGAGTTTCCTGCTTTCTTTGAGTTTTTTCTGCCAGAGGTCTTAGGGATTTTGATTGTTCCCTCATGGAGAAGGTGGCAGAAGGCGATGGCCAGGGCATCACTTTCATCATGAGTTTTGAATTCTTCAATTCCCAGGTATTGCTTTAACACTTTTTGAATGCCCTCTTTATCAGCGTGGCCATGACCTGAAACAGATGACTTCACGAGATTCGGGGAATATTCAAAAATCTTACCCTGATACTTTTGCGTTAAGGCTGCGAGCATGGCCCCTCTTGCCTGAGCGAGCTTCATGAGCGAGGTGGGGCTTTTCACAAAGATGAGAGACTCAAGAGCAATTTCATCCGGGGAGTACTGATCAAGAAGATTCATTGTTTGATCATAGATATCTTTTACTCTGTGCATGAAATCGTCCTGAGACCTGAATTTCATGATGCCAGAGTCGATATATTGAATCTTACGACCTTCTTTTTGCAGAAGGGCGAAACCTGCGGTCACAGATCCTGGGTCGATAGCGAGTACGATCAAGATTTCCTCTATTGTTTAGAAAAATTGTACTCGTGATAGAGGGATGAAGTCTAGTTTACGGAGCGGCCTTTGAGATAATTTCCCACGTAGAAAACAAAGGATCCCAGAACCAGCTGAAGAAGTTCTAAGCGACCGTAGTCGCCATTTTTTATGCCTGAGAAAAAACAAAGACCTACCGCTGCTAAACCAAAAAGTTGCATGCCAAGGCCCACGTAGAAAAGTGCTCGCATGACTAAGAGAAATACAGTCTTCCGTCTAAATAAGAAAGGACTTTTTGCTGACTTCCTCCTATAGTTAGGCAGTAAATATGACAGCAAGAATCCTGACCGCGAAGCCTCTCGTAGAGAGGACAAAAGCAAAACTTATTCAGAAATGTGAATCCTTCAAAGCGCGAGGGATCACGCCGAGTATGGCGGTGGTTCTCGTGGGCGATAATCCCGCTTCCCTCACCTACATCAAAAATAAGAAAAAGCTCTGCGAAGAAGTGGGCGCTCGCTTTGAACTCCACCAGCTCTCAGATGAGGTGAGTGAAAAAGAATTCCTGTCTCTAATGGATAAGCTCAATCGCGACTCGGAGATTCACGGGATCATTATTCAGCTGCCGGTTAGTGAGAGTCTTAAAAAGCTCGATGTAACAAATCTCGTGACTCCCGCTAAGGACATTGACGGCTTTCATTCAGACAACACCCAGAAGCTCTACCGGGGCTCAACGAACCTAGAAGCACTTCTTCCCTGCACACCCAAAGGGATTGTGGAGCTTTTGAAGTATTATCAGGTTCCTATCGAATCAGCGCAGGTCACGGTAGTGGGAAGAAGCCTCATTGTAGGTAAACCCCTCGCTCTTTTACTCTCCAACATGTGCGCCACCGTCACCATGGCCCATGCTAAAACAAAAAATCTCCAAGACCTCACCAGGAATTCAGATATTGTCGTCGTTGCCATTGGTAAGGGCCATCACTTGGATGAAACTTATTTTGATAAGACAAAAAATACAGTTGTAATCGATGTCGGAATGAACACCCTTAATGAAAAGCTCGTGGGGGATGTGAACTTCGAACGAGTTCAGGATCTCGTCTCGGCCATTTCTCCTGTTCCAGGTGGAGTGGGACCTATGACCGTTCTAAGCTTGATTGATAATCTCATGCGGGCAACCGAGATGAGCCTAAAGGATAAAAAATGAGCCTCTTTCGTACCTCTCTTTATGATGAGCATCTTAAACTTGGGGCCAAGATCGTGCCTTTTGCTGGCTGGGAGATGCCCGTTCAGTACACTTCCGTAAAGGATGAGAGCCTTGCTGTGAGAAATAGCGTGGGAGTCTTTGATGTCTCTCACATGGGGGAATTCTTTCTTGAAGGAGAGGATGCTGAGAGGTTTGCTGATTATCTTGTCACAAACGACATCCTCGGCGCACCGATGGGTAAAGCTATTTACTCACCTCTTTGCCGAGAGAATGGAACTGTGGTGGATGATCTTATCGTTTATAAGCTCTCTCCAGGTCGCGTGATGATCTGTGTGAACGCTTCCAATATCGAGAAAGACTTTACCTGGATGAAATCCAAGCATCAGGGATTTAACTGCAGCTTCACTAACCGCTCGGATGAATTCTCTCTTCTGGCCCTGCAGGGACCAAAGAGTTTTGAGACCCTAAAAGGTTTGGTCCATGATCTTCCCGAAATGGAATACTATTCCGTCCACGAGACCGCTTTTGAGGCTTCTCAGGTCATCGTCGCCAGAACTGGCTACACCGGTGAAGATGGCTTTGAAATCTTCGGATCCCACGAAGGCATTAAAAACCTCTGGCAAAAACTCATGACCCTTAAGGTGACCCCTTGTGGTCTGGCTTCACGGGACGTCTTAAGACTTGAGGTCTGCTACCCTCTTTATGGCCATGAGCTCAATGACGAGGTGAATCCCTATGATGCAGGTCTGGGCTGGACGGTAAAGTTAGCCAAAACAGATTTTGTTGGGAAGTCGGCCCTGGAATCGAAGCCTTCTCGCTTTAAGCTCGTAAAGCTTCTTCTGGATAAGGGGATCCCACGAGACCATTACCCTGTTCTCAATAAAAATGAAGAAGTTATCGGCGAGGTCACCAGCGGCACCATGTCTGTTTGTTTGGGGAAAGGGATCGCCTTGGCCAGAATCGAAATTGATAAAGTTCCAGCGGATGAAGTATTTTTAGTCGATATCCGGCAAAAGCACTATCCAGCAAACCTAGTTAAAAAACCATTCGTTAGTG
>CAZPFM010000122.1:0-6986 GCA_964585845.1 uncultured Bacteriovorax sp. | reverse complement strand
TTTCATCATCAAGCCTTATACCATCCAGAGTATTCAGGAAAATCTTATCTCGACTGTGGCCAATAAGGTCCAGCCTTCCATGTATGTCCAAAAAATCGAAGAAGGTAAGGTCCACCTCGATAATGAGGAATATGAAGAGGCCATTGGAATATTCCAGGAAGCCACTAAGCTTCATTCAAAACCTGCCCTGGCCCTCTCCTATATCGGTCAAGCCGAGTATCTTCAGGAACTCGCTGAAGAAGCTAAGAGCTCTTATACTTCCGGACTTAAGTTTAATAATATCCACTATAAGTGTCTCATCGGGCTCTACGAAATGTTCAAAGAGCGCGAGGAATGGCATGAGGCTTACCAGGTGGTAAAAAAGATTGCTAAATTCTTCCCTGCTAACCCGGACAGGATGGGTGAGATTATCCGCCTGGCGGTACGGACTGGAAACTACGAAGATCTTCAGATGTATTATGAGATCTTCACCAGCCTTGAGGAAAGAACTGATGGCATGGTCAAGCACATCGGAGCGGGTCTCTACGTGGGTGGTAAGCACTATCTCATGCAGGATCAAAAAGAAGAGGCCCTGAAATATTTCGAACAGGTCGCTGTTTCATGCTCCATGCACACGCGTTTTCTACGGGCCATCATTGGGGCACTCATAAAATTTGAGATGGTCGATGAGGCAGAAAAATACCTGGCCCGCTTTACCGCTGACTCTAAAGAAACTCCAGACTTTCAGACCAGTGAATTCCTGGTGATGAGTGGGAAAAAGGCCCCTCCAGCTGAACTCGTAAAATTTGGTCTGGATGTCTACAACAACAATATCCGTGATCCTGAATGCCTCGACATCATGATTAAGTGCATGCAGAAATGTGGGTATAAGCCTGAAATGATCGCGGAATTTCGTCAGGAACTCCGAAGCCTGGAAGCCGCCGCTTAGGGTGAATTAATCTCACAATCTCTTACTCTTTATGAGGAGCAATTTACTTGCTCCTCTTCCTTTGATCTTCTTATTGGAAATGAATAAGGAGATTCATATGCTAAAGCTCATCATTCTTGGGGCGACACTTTTTTCAAGTTGCGTTCTCGCTCACAACAGCGAAATTAAAGATGCTCAAATTGTCCGGTTTAAGCTCACTGAAAAAGTAAAAACTTTCCTGAAGCAAAATGAATTCGACGTGACCGGTGTGAACTATAAAACCGGTGACATCGAAGCCTTACTCTCTCCTTCTGAGATCCAAAAACTCGAAGGTCTGGATACGAGATTTGAATTTTCTTTTCCTCAGAGTCTGGTCGGAGGACCGGATCAGGATTACAAGTCTCCTCAAGAGATTGAAGAGTTTGTGCATGAAATGAGCGGCCGTTTTCCAGAAATCACCAGTGTGAAATCGATTGGCAAGTCTCTTGAAGGCAGAGACATATGGGCGATAAAGATTTCCGATAACGCCAAGATAGATGAAAAAGAGCCTACGGTCCTTGTGAATGGAATGCATCACGCCCGGGAGGTCATGACTCCGGAGATCACCACGGACATGATCGAGTACCTTCTTACAAACTATGGCGCCAATGATGAAGTCACCAGCTGGGTCGATAACACTGAGATCTGGATCATTCCTATGTTCAACGTAGATGGGAACAATAAGGTCTGGGAAGGAAGCTCCATGTGGCGCAAGAATACCCGGGGTGGCTTCGGAGTCGACATCAACCGAAACTATCCCTATGGTTGGGATTCCTGTAAGGGCTCAAGTTCCAATAAGGGGGCTCAGGACTACCGAGGCGAAGCCCCGGGGTCAGAACCCGAGACTCAGGCCATGATGAATCTGGTAGCCGAAATCAAACCGGTCATGAATATCTCCTATCATTCCTACTCAGAGATTGTGATTTATCCCTATGGTTGTCGCCCCAATCGGACTCCTGCAGAAGAAGCAGTGGAAACAATTGGTGCTGAGATCGGTAAACTCCTCGACTATAAGCCCGGTACCGCCTGGGAGCTCCTCTACAACGCTGACGGAGGAGACATCGACTGGATGTACACTGCCCATCAAGTAATTCCTTTTGTCATCGAAGTGAATTCCACCTGGGCTGGATTCCAGCCTTCTTATGCTAAGTGGAGAGACAAGACTGTTCTGCGCAACCGCCCAGGTTGGATGCATATCCTCAAGCGTCTCGATGGACCGAGTCTTCAGGGAATTGTGAAGAACAAGGCCCTGAAAGAAATTCACATCTCGAGGACGGGAGAGACGAAGGTGAGTCAAACCTACCAGGTAAACCCTGATGGAACATTTTTCATCATGCTTAATCCTGGACGCTATGATGTGCGGTTTGAAGGAGCGGAAAGAAAGGTGATCACTAACCTCGACGTCCAGAGTAAAACGATTCTTAAAATCTGATCATCAAACATTGACTCTTTTTCTGGGGCCCTTCGGGCCCCTTTTTTTTGGCTTCCTCCTTGCTACTCCTTAAGCAAATGCAAAGGAGGCATGGAATGAACAATGAAACAGAAACGAGGACTCAGAATTTTGAGTCAGGCCGTTCGACCAAAGGAAAGATTAAGGAGTACGGTCAGGAAGCGCTGAAGCCTTTCGCGCAGGTGCTCAAGAATAATCACTCGATCATCACTCCGTATATCGAATCCGTCCAGAAGGCTTTACGGGGCTCCCTCAATGCTCTTGAGCAGGAGAATGCTTCTTCGAGTGATCGTCGTCTTGCCGAGTGGATGCGCTCCCTCCAGGGAATCGTTGAGCAATCTCGAAGTGAAGTCAAGAATCAAGACTACTCCGGTCTGCTGGATAAGATTGGGCAATTCGCTCAGAAGAATACCGCACTAGCCTTCGTCGGATCATACGTCGCGGGCCTGGGACTGGGGAGAATTGGCCGGCACGTCGCCCATAAATCAAGTCCTTCTGACTCTTCACAAATGACCGATTCTTTGCCACGGGCCTACACAAATGAGTCGCAAACCACAAACCCACTACACTAAGGAGAAAAACATGGAAAACATCGACACTGAAAATCTTAACAAGCACCCACGAACCCCGCCGATGCATAACGGTGCTCATGTCTCTACGAGATCCAACGAGAACATCGAAATGTCCGACGGCGTGAGAAGAGATAGCTGGAGAAATATCTTTGATCATCTCACTGATGACCTGAGCCTTCTCTGGGAAAAACAAAGCAGACTGATGCAGGTTGAACTACAGGAGAAAGTGGGAAACGTTAAAGGAGCCGCGGGATCCCTCGGTGCGAGCGCGGCTTTCATGCTCGTTGGAGTCTTCTGTCTTGCCATCACAGCGATCTATGCCTTGAGTCTTATTGTTCCGGCGTGGGCGGCCGCCGGGATCGTGACCATCACTTTCTTTGTTATCGGTGGAGTTCTCGCAGGCATTGGTAAGAAGAAACTCGAAGCCGATTCGCTCAAACCTAAAAAGTCGATCGAAACCTTCGAGGAAATGACCACGACACTAAAGGAGAGATACAATGAATTCAGATACCACTAAGAACTCAGAGGAACTCCGAAAAGAGGTTCTCACCCAGATTGATAAGGTCGACACTGACATCGACCAAATCGAACGGCGACTGACCCCCGGTCAGCTTATCGATGACGCGATCTTTGAGTCCCGGGGACGAAATTTGCAACAGACCTTCGATCACTTGAAAGACAATCCCATCGGGACATCCTTTCTCACTCTTGGAACACTGATGTTGATGGAAGACGATAGTCACCGCAGCTTTGAAACTGTGGCCAAGGAGAAGATCTCTAAAGAAACCGAGCATCTTAAGAGTACGGCGACTCGGAAGACTGACTCAGTGAGAGGGTCATTTGAATCGGCGAAGTCCAAGATCTCTGCCAAGGTGAACGAAGCTTCTCAAAAGATGCATTCGATGAAAGAAGGGGCTCAGCGATCCGTTGAGACGAAAGCTTCCTCCGCAGTCGACAAGGCCAAGGAAGTCTCACGGGATCTTCAGAGTTCCTTTGGAAGAGATTCTTCTCCTTCTACCTCTGGGATGGATATTGAAAGGAATAGTGGAATAAAAGAGAATGTGAGCGAAAGTCTCTCCAGCGCGAAAAGAGAAATTCGCTCAGAGGTCGAGCAGATGGATGGTACGAGCTTCATGGCCATTGGTCTTGGACTCGGAGTTCTCACTTCTGCTTCACTTCCCGTCTCTGAAACCGAGTCTGAATTTGTTTCCGAGCACGCGGGAGATTCTCTTGAGAAATTCCGTAACGATTTAAGAGATGCCTTTAACGAATCGACCAATGTTCTTAAAAACAAGGTCCTCTCTGATTTGAAAGATATCCCGATTCGCTTTTAAGATTTTTGATTTTTTTCTCTCTGGAGGGCCTCTTCGAGGCCCTCTTTAATTTCTTTGTGATCTTTTAATTTCACTTCAGTAAACATTTTGCGATCAGGATAAAGAGTCATCGCTATCCCATCGGAGCATTTTCCAAGACAGCCACTGCGGAAAATACGGATTTCTTTCCCGTGGTTTTCCTTGGCCCACTTCTTAAGCTTATCCGTGAGCTCCTTAGAGTCCCGGTTAGCACAGTCTTTGTGATTGCAGATATGGAGTTCAACGTAGGATTTTAATTTCTCATCTTTCATAGCTTCCCATGGACGATTTTATCGAGGAGTTCTCCTCTCATGGTCACCACCGCTGATTTGGGAATCCCGGAACCTGTAGGCCAGTGGCTTCGAGGATTCTGCGGTGTTCCCCCTTCGCCGGGGTGCTGGACTGAAAGAAAGAGTGTCTTAAAGTCCGGAGAAAAACAAGGACCGGTGAATTCAGCATCAACCGGAGCGGAAGCGACCCGGATCACTGAACCTGCGTTCTCCCCGCTACGGAGGAAGACGAAAAGTGCGTTATTCCCAAAACCTTCATAGGCCCCTTTCCCAATCTCTTTATCGGCCATATCAGTGGTAAACCAGAGGTTTCCACTTTTATCAAAGGCCAGATTATCAGGAGCAGCAAAGCCCGTTTCCTTTCCTCCGGCCACAAAGGTCTCGGAACTAAACTTCAGAGAGCCGTAATCTCCTCCCTCTTCCATGATCTTCACCACTGATCCGTAGTAATTCCCCCGCGGCTTATTGTTCGTGAGGGCAAGAATCACATTGCCGGTGAGGGGATCAAATTCAATGTCCTCGGGTCTGGCCAGAGGAGTTGCGCCAAGAAGTTTAGCGGCTTCTCTGGTGTACATCTGAATCTCTGTCTGATTTTTAAAGTTTTTCTTTAAAACCGGTTGATCATTGATATCCATGGACATCCACTCGCCCCGCTCAAAATTGGCCACGTAGAGTTTGCCTTTTTCCAGGGAGTTTTCCGAGTCAGAGATGAGTTTATAAAAATGCTCATCATTAGCATCATCACCTGTGTAGGCCACAACTTTTCCGTTTTTAGCGTAGGTCACAGCACAGGCTTCATGGGCGATTCTTCCGAGGCTCACGAGTTTTTTGGATTTTCCTGTCAGAGGCTCAATCTCCACCACATAGCCATAGTGCTCAGGTGCACGGGGGTAGAATTTCTCCCAGCCCAGAAGAGAGTCCCGTATTTTTTTGCCTTTGGAATTTCTTTCACCCCAAAACTGATCGTAGTTTTCTTCACAGGTTAAAAATGTTTTCCAAGGGGTGTATCCGCCCGCACAGTTGGCCATCGTACCGATCCCTGCACTGGATCCTTTGAGTTTTTCATCCCAGGCAAAGGGGATCTTGGTGTTGGCATCGAGCCTGCGATTGTATGGAGAATCCTTGACGAGCTGCCAGTCCTCTCCGATTTTTCGAACTTCCAGTAGAGATCCCCCGACTTCCTTCATCTCCAGATCCACGTTCTTCTTTGTGCGTTCCGGACCATTGATGTAAAGAGGATTCACATACTCGTGATTGACCCAGAGAATTCCCCGGTCTTTTTCTAATTCATGAAAGGCGATAAAATCATTATTGAAACCAAATTTTTCTTTGCTATTGATAGGATCTCCCCAGGTCATGAAGACTTTATAATCAAGTCCATCAAGAGTGATGAGTCGGTCCTCAAGGCTCGGGGCGAGACTTGGAATTTGCGTTTTATGAGGTCTTAAAAGGGAGCAAGCGGGAAGTGTGGCAATGGCCCCGGCGGCACCAAGGAACTGGAGGAAATCTCTTCTTTTCATGGGGGAACTCCCTTAAGCAAATGTTTGGGAATATGATACGATAGGTAGAGATGAAAAACCATTTGCCTTTGATCCTCTTTGATCCCGAATGCCCCCTTTGCCTTCGATTTAAGCAGGGACTGGAATTTCTTGACCGAAATCTCCATTTTGTCTCTGCCCGCGATGAGGAAATTTATGCTGAGTTTCCCGAGCTAGATAGGCAGACATGCCTGGCAAAAGTCCATCTCATCACCGAAAAGAGGGAGATCCTTGCTGGCCCTGAGGTAGTGGATCACCTGATGAAAACCTTACCTGGTGTTAAGAAATTTGCCTGGCTTCTGGATAATGATCAGGGAAAAAAAGTGAAAGAATTTTTCTATAATAAGGTCGAAGAACTGCGGGAACTCACTATCAAGAAAGATGACTGTGGTGAGTGTCCCCGCGAGTAGATTTAGAAGAGTTTCGAAGCGATTTGCTGGATCTGAGTTGATTTTCCCATAGAGTAAAAATGCAGGCAGGGAACATTGGCCTTCATGAGTTCCTGGCACTGGGCCACGGCCCATTCCACACCCACTTTCTTAACCTCTGTATCATCCTTACATTTTTCAACGGCGTCGATGAGATCTTCCGGCATATCGATATAGAAATGGCGTGGAAGATTAAAGATCTGATTCTTCGTCGCCAGAGGTTTAATCCCCGGGATTATAGCCACGTTAATACCTTCGGCCCGGCAACGGTCTACGTATTCAAAATATTTCTTATTATCAAAGAACATCTGGGTCACAACATAGTCAGCCCCAGCGTCCACTTTCTGTTTTAAAAACCTCAAATCAGTTTTCAAATTCGGGGACTCAAAATGCTTTTCCGGATAGCCGGC
>CAZPFM010000121.1:0-7026 GCA_964585845.1 uncultured Bacteriovorax sp. | reverse complement strand
AGGGTTCAAGAGAGGTCTACGTCTGTGATGTTTCAAACGAATACACAGATGACTACGGGCATAGACAGACTGAATGCATTGCTGGTCATTACGAAACTGAATACTACACCTATACAAAATGCCTTGAATGGGAAGGACCGATGGCCGAGCGGAACTAGATTTATTGAATTGAAGGAGGGTTACCTCCTTCAATTCAAGGTTTCAGGCCGTCAACTCTTTAGACACCCCCCTATCCAAATTACAAGACCTCTCCAATAAAACATGGCTTCTGAGATAATGCCTCCAAAGGGTAATCTTATGAAGACACTTAAATTAAACCTCATTCTCGCGCTTCTCCTCGGCTCCACTTTAAGCTACGGAGATGCTAAATCCACCTGCACTGTAAAGGCCCAGGATCCTGCGATCCAGAGCTTCTTTAGAAGTAAGGGCTTTGAAGTGGATTACGAAAAAGGAGACTTCCAGGTCGAGTTCGACGTGACCTGTGAGGCCATCGACAAACAGAAGGAAAGCTTCAGCTCCACAGAAATTCATCAGACCTCAGTGAAATTAGAGATCTTCAACGAATACGAAAACCAGCGGGTGGTCTATCACACTGAAACAGACATCAGAAAGAGTGGACGAGTTGTATCAGCGATGATGGTCCCATGCCTTGAGATCCGTAGGGCCAAACAAAAACTTCTGGAGAAATCTCTCGAGGCCCTGGAATCAGTTAACTGCGACGCTGAATAAGAATCATTTACAGACAAAAAAAAAGACCCACCTTTCGGTGGGTCTTCTTGTATGAGCTCATCAAAGGAATTACTTCTGAGCTTCTTTGATAAGCCCGATTTCTTTTAATCGGATCATGAGCCATTCGTGAGAATTAATCGCTGGGTACTTTTCCCCTTCTCCGATGCAGGATGGGATGCACTTAAGTACTGTATCAGGATTCGGGTGAACGAAGAAAGGCATCGAGTAACGAGTGTCATCGATATCAGGGTTCACCACCCGGTGAGTGGTGGCCGGGATGATGTCGTTAGTGATGCGGGAGAGCATGTCTCCAGAATCCACCACAAGCTGCTTGTCGGTCATCTGAACCGGAAGCCACTTTCCATCTCTATCAAGAAGCTCAAGACCAGAGGTCGTTGCACCCACCATCACCGTGATAAGGTTAATGTCTTCGTGAGCAGCGGCCCGGACAGCATTCTTCGGAGCGTTTGGTCCTAGAGGCGGGTAATGGATCGGACGAAGGATGGAGTTACCATCTTCGAGCATGGAGCGGAAATAACTCTGAGGAACATCCAGGGCCATCCCAAGAGCGTCAAGCATGAGAGTCGCAGTCACATCCAGACCAGTATAGAGATTTAAGAAAGTTTCTTTAAATTCCGGGATCTCAGTAGGCCAGATATTCTCTGGAAAGTATTTCTGAAACTTGGCCGGGTTAACAAGAGATTCGCGACCCACGTGCCAGAACTCTTTTAAGTCAGGGTATTTGGAGTTTTTAGCGTGCTCAACACCGAAGGCCGTATAGCCACGCTGACCGCCGCCTTCTTTACAAACATACTGGCGCTTAGTTTCTTCAGGAAGCTGGAAGAATTCATGAATGAGGTCATAGGCCTTGGCCGTAAGTTTATCATCCACCGGATGATCCTCAAGAACGATGAAGCCGTAGTCTTTTAGACCTCGGAAGAGATCATCAACAAACCGGGCCTTATCGTTGTTCGTTCCATTGACGAAGCTCATAAGACTGAGTTCTGGTACTTTTCGGAGAGTTTCCATATTCGTGCCCCTAATATTGGTTTACGGATGAATAATTAATATCTCCTGACAGGGGTTGTCTAAGCAAAAAATGAGATAGCCCTTAGCGAGGAATTTTTCATGTAATTTTTTCAGAGGGAAGTACGGGTAATTCCTCATTTAGCTCCCTCTGAGGTATCGGAAACCATGACTAAAATCATCTTCTCTCTCACCCTGATCCTTTGCTCTATCCAAATTTTTGCCTTTGAGGTGAGCTCAGAGGCCCTGAAAGCCTCTCATCTGCCTCAGCTCTCCCATGAAGGACCCGGGCCTTTTGATACCTATCTCACCATGAATCTGCCCTTCTCTTCTTACAGTGAACTCAGAAAGCAGGTTGAAAAGAAGACAGGAGCGCTGAAACACCGAGGCGAGGCCCATATCACGGTTATTACTCCCATTGAATACTTCCAGGTTCTTAAACCCACCGGGATCACCATCCAGGAGATTAATGAGATAGCCCGGAAGCAAAAAATCCAGAACTCCCGTTTCTCTTTAGTTTGCGTAGGATTAGGAAAATTTCAGAATTTTGAAACCTATTACGCCGTGATTGAGTCTGAAGATCTTTTGAGGATCCGGGAAGAGATTGCTTCCCTTTACCGACAGAAAGGTGGAAAGGAAGCTTTCGATCCCACTCAATACTATCCCCATGTCACTCTCGGATTTTCTGAGCGGGACCTTCATGAAAGTGATGGAGTCATAAAGGATATGGATAGTTGTCTTAAGGATGGAAAAATTGAAATAGTTAGGAAGTAAACATCATCGTCCCAAGACGAATCCAGTCGCTTCCTTCTCGCAGTGCTATTTGATAATCCTGACTCATGCCCATGCTTGTCTCAAGTTTGATTCCAAGCTCTGCCTCAAGCTTATTTTTTTCAACCATCAGGTCTTCAAAGCAGCGGGCAGCTTCTTTTTCAAACTCCTCGGTCCGGAGTGTCCCCATGGTCATGAGACCATGAAGCTTGAGATTTTTTCCCAAAACAGCACTCTCGGCCGCCATCTTCAGATCTGTGTAAGTTTCAAAACCTGATTTTTCGGCTTCATGGGAGGTGTTGAACTGAAGAAAAATTTTTACCTCATGATCGAGTTTCTCTTCGGCCTTGAGGAGTTTATCTAAAAGTTCCCGGTCATGGACGGAATGAATGGCATAGAGATGGGGAATCTTAAAAAGCTGGTTAATCTTATTGCTCTGGAGGTGACCAATCATATGCCAGCGGATCTCAGGACAGGATTTTTCAAGGGCCAGGGCCTTATCGGAGAGTTCCTGCACCCGGTTCTCACCGAAGTCTCTCTGTCCAAGATCATAATAGGTCTGGATATCTTCCAAGGAGCGGGTCTTGGAAACAATAAGAAGCTTAGCACTTCCGAGCCTCGCGCGGATTTCGGAGAGCCTTTCTGAAAAAAGCTCCCGCATCCCTGCTAGCCTTTTACCTTTTTAGTTTCTTTTGTCTCAGACTTATCTTTGCGCTTTAAAGAAACTTTGGCGTTGATCTCAAAGTCATAGCGCTCAACGATCTTGTCGATCTCTCCTGAGAGATCAATTTTATCCAGGTAGTTTTTGAGTTCGGATTTTACTGAGGAGACAAATTCTGTTTTTGTATTTTTCGCGTTCTCAACAAGAGAGCCCACCATTTCCTTTGGAAGTGGCAGATCTTTAAGAACATCCCGAACGGCTTCTTCAGTCATGAAAGCAGCGGTGACACCGGTAGTGAGAACCTTTTTAAAAAGATCCCCCAGCTTGCCTTCGCGCTCGTTTTTATTATCGTCCATTAGAGCTCCTTGGCCTTCTTGGCAAAAGACTGCATGGTGATAGGAAGGTTTGTCGTTACAAGACCCTTCTCAATCATGGAGAGACCAGGAATAAAACCTTTCACTTCGATCTCAAGGGAATAGGTCACTTCAGTTTTATTCTCTCCCAGAGTCTTTAAAGTCCAGCGGCCATTATTGGTCTTCATATAGTCACCCGTGACCAAAGACCAGCTCACCTCTTCAAAAGGCTTATGAGAGAGATTAAGGGTGTAGGAGATCTTTTTAATGAGATTGATATTGAACTTAACCTTGGCCCCGTTCTCAGATTTCTCAAGGACCTCGATGGATTCAACTCCAGGAATAGACCCGACATAACCCTGATAATCGACGATGGTCTTATAGAAGTTTTCCGCGGAGACGTCATAGGTTTCAGTTCGGGTAGCCTGGGCCATAAAATTCCTTTTAGTAGCGTGGTTTCTTATCGAAGTGGTGTTCAGCTCGGATATGTCTGATTGTACCAGATTCAGACCTCATCACAAGAGAGTGAGTGTGACAGCCCCAAGGCTTAAAGATCACCCCATCGAGGAAATTCCCCTGAGTCACTCCCGTGGCGCAGAACATGAGATTCCCTTTTGCAAGGTCATCAATTTTAAAAACGCGGTTGATATCATCCACACCCATCTTTAAGGCGCGGTCGATTTCGGACTGGTTGCGGGGTTTAAGGATACCCTGGAATTCTCCACCGAGGCACTGGAGTGCGGCCGCGGAAATAACCCCTTCCGGAGCTCCCCCGATACCAAAAAGGATGTCGATCCCGGAGTTTGGGGTGGCCGTGGCAATGGCCGCTGAAACATCCCCATCCCCGATAAGGAAGATCCGCGCTCCGGCGGCCCGGATTTCTTCAATGAGTTCCTTGTGGCGAGGTCTGTCGAGAACCACGGCCGTGAGATCTGAGACCCGCTGCTTTTTAAGGTCAGCAAGTCGTTTAAGATTTTCAGTAGGAGAAAGACGGATATCCAGGTGACCCTTGGCCTCTTTACCAGCAGCAATCTTGAGCATGTAAGTATCAGGGGCATGAAGCATCCCCCCTTCTTCAGCAATGGCCATCACAGAGATAGAATTTGTTCCCCCTAAGGCACAGATGGTTGTTCCTTCGAGAGGGTCAAGCGCGATCTCCAGCTTGGAGCCTTTTCCGGATCCCACTTTTTCTCCGATATAGAGCATAGGGGCTTCGTCCCGCTCTCCTTCGCCGATCACAACAGTAGCGTCGCAGTCAACGGTCTCGAGCATGGCCCGCATGGCGTCCACGGCGGCCTGGTCAGCGGCTTTCTCATCTCCCCGACCCATGAGGCGGGCAGAAGCAATAGCTGCGGATTCGGTGGCACGTACAAATTCCATGGCAAGGTTACGATTCATAAGACTCCCTTTAGTTCTAAAAAGTTGAGTGAATCCTACCTAATTTCATAAGGAGAATGAAGTCTTTTAAGCCCTGAATCAGGTGATTTGACGCAAAATAAAAGTGGAAACTTCAGAAGGAAGAAGATCCCCTGGGATGAGTTCCATGAGTTTTTCAACTCTTTCGAGTTTTTCGCCCTCGACATCCTGGTCAATCTTGAAGACCCACTCATCTTCGTTGATGAGGGGCGAGTCGACATTGCGCTTAGAAAGGATGCGACCTGTTTTCAGTCCCTGACCATCTTCCCACTCCAGAAATGTTTCCATGAAAAGAATCTGAAATTTCGAGAGTTCCCCATCACTGTGTTGCCAGACAAAGAGCTCTACCGGCCCGTCGGAGCGAAGCCAGTATTTTAACTTCGCGGGAATTTCCAGGCCCTCGGACACTTTGTGCAATGGTTTAAGGTTTTTCACCAGGTTTTCAATCTGGAGGAATTCGTTGACTTCTTCAAGGACCTCGCGGCGCTTGGCAAATTCAACTCCCATGCGAGTACCCGTCTTCCATTTAATCAGGCCCTGCACATCCAGGGATTTTCCTAACCAGTGAATGCTTCCGGAAAGGGGTGAGTCTTCACCAAATTGACTCTCTCCATCTTTAAGAGAAATCTGCATCCCCGTCCGGGAGATGTCTTTAATCTCATAAACCCGAGAGTCTTTATCGGCTTTAAAGGTGAGGTAGCAGAAAGGAAACCGGGGAAGGATTCTCTTCTCGTGTTTTTCAAAATCAGACTTAATGAGATTAAACTTTCTTTCCATAGGAGATCCTTTTGTCATTCCAGTTTAATCCCAAGGAGGGCTTTTCCCTAGGGGGAAAATATTTTTCTTAAGGCGCCTCTTCCGGTACACTCATAATGGCGACTAACACGCAATGACAGGATAAGAAGTGGAAAGAAATGACCTCGAGATTGATAACTTACCCAATCGACTGACCTTCTTTCGTCTTTTGATGATACCTGTCGTCGTGACGATTCTTTACTTCAGCGATCACACACCCGAAATTCTTCTACCCATTCAAAAATTTCTTGGTGATATCGCCTGTGTGATCTTTATCATCGCCGGGGTGACGGATTTCTTCGACGGCTACATTGCAAGAAAGCGTAATATTGTCACTGTCTTCGGATCCTTTTTAGATCCCATTGCCGATAAATTTCTGGTCGTCTCTTCTCTTATCATGCTTATGGGTCTTGAGCGGATTCACCCGGTGATCGTCATCATTCTCGTTCTGCGGGAGATGTATATGACTTCACTTCGCCTACTCGCTATGACTGAAGGGATCGTGGTGCCCGTAAGTTCCCTTGGAAAATGGAAGACCACTACCCAAATGATCGCTATTCCTTTTCTTATGATCTATGAGCCTGTCTTTGGTATACCCGTAGAAATGATCGGGGACATACTCCTCTACTTTGCGGCCCTCCTCTCACTCTGGTCTGCTCTCCTCTACTCGATCTCCATGATCGGAAAACTCCGGGAGAAGCGCCTTTTGAAAAAGAAACATAAACGCAAAAAATTTGCGAAGGATATTCAATGAGCCAATGTATTCTTGTGACCGTTTCTGGTCCTGACCATCCGGGTATTACCTCACAGCTGATGAAAACCCTGGTAAAAAATAAGACAAAGCTCAAGGATATGGGCCAGGCCGTGACTCACGGACTTCTCTCCTTAAGTTTTCTTCTCGACACAGATGAAGAGGGAGAAAACTCACACGTTTTAAAAGATCTCTTGCTTGAAACAAAGAAAATGGGAATGAATCTGGAGTTCCAGGTCATCGATGCCAAGAACACGCCTAAGCCACCTCTTGAAAAATACATCTTGAGCTGTGCTTCCCCGGATCAACTCACCCCGGGGCTTCTCGCTGATGTAGCAACACTCTTTTCGGCCAATGGGATCAACATCCAGCGCATCGATAATATGTCTGAGGATGGCTTCCGCTCCCTGGATATCGCGGCTACCTCTGACAGACCCCTGGATCTTGAGCGCATCAAGTTTGACCTTATGAATCTTTCAAACATTCATAAAATTGATATGGCCTTCATGCGTGATAATCTCTTC
>CAZPFM010000120.1:3014-7051 GCA_964585845.1 uncultured Bacteriovorax sp. | reverse complement strand
GAGCCGCAGAAGGAGTAGTCATCGAGTCCAAAGTAGAAGTCGGTCGAGGCCCAGTGGCCACGATCCTCGTCCAGACCGGGACTCTTTCTAAGGGAGACGCCATCGTTGTCGGAGAAACTTCCGGCCGGGCCCGCTCACTTATGGATTTCACCGGGAAGATGCTTAACTCTGCCGGTCCTTCAACACCCGTTCAGGTACTGGGACTTGAGAACGTTCCTTCACCAGGTGATATCCTCAATGTGGTGAAAAACGAGCGTGAAGCCAGCAAGATCGTCGATAACCGTATCGCCGAAAGAAAGGCCCTCTCGAATACAACTGTAGAAACTCAGAAAGTAAGCCTTGAAGACTTCTTTGCTACGGCACAGAACAATTCTGAGGTCGAAAAGAAAGTTCTTAAGCTCATCATCCGCTCTGATGTTCAGGGATCATATGAGGCCATCCGGAATGCTCTTGAGCAGCTCGGTAACTCTGAAGTTTCCGTGGAAGTCATCGGAGGTGGTGTGGGTGCCATCACAGATAACGATGTTAATCTAGCGGCAAGCTCAAGTGGCTTCATCCTCGGATTCAACATGCGTCCAGTGACTTCTGCCCGGCGCCTCGCTGAAGAAAAAGGTGTGGACGTTAAGACTTACTCCATCATCTATGAACTCATTAATGATGTGACCCTTGCTCTCGAAGGGATGCTTGCTCCTGAACAGGTTGAGAAATACATCGGGCGTGCTCAGGTACGTGACACCTTCTCGATTCCGAAAGTGGGAACCATCGCCGGTACCGCAGTCGTGGATGGGAAGATCGAGCGTGGCTGTAACATCCGTCTCCTCCGTGATGGCAAGATCATCTACGATGGTAAGCTCTCTACTCTGAAGCGCTTCAAAGACGAAGTGAAAGAAGTGAAGAACGGTTACGAGTGCGGTATGGCGCTTGAAAACTTCAATGACGTTAAGGTCGATGACTTAATCGAGGCTTACATCATGGAAGAGAAGAAGCGTACTCTCACCTCTGAAGCAACTCTTTAAGGATTAGGCGTGGCACAGGGACGAGGAAACAAATTTTCTAAGATTAAATACGAAGAACGGGTTCGGGATGAAATCAATCTCGCTTTGAGAAGAGATTTCACCGATCCCCGTCTCGTGAATGTTTCCGTCACTCATGTGGAACTCACTCAGGATTACTCACACGCAAAAGTTTACTGGGACACTTTTAATGTCCAGAAGCGCGGGGATGCCAAAGAGGCCATCGAGGCCACTTCTTCCCGCATGCGCAAGATCCTTTCCACCAAGATGGAAGTCCGGCACACTCCGGAAATCCACTTCATTTACAACTCTCAATTCGAAGACGAATCTCGCATCAGTCAGCTCCTGAATGACTCTTCGGATGAAGAGTAAAATCGGTCTTTTTCCTCCCTTAGTTTTCAACGTCTTTAAGCCAGCCGGGGTGTCATCCTACGATGTTGTCCGGCATTTTAAGCGCAATCTCCCCAATGGTTTTGGTAAGATCGGACACTTCGGCACTCTCGATCCTTTCGCCTGTGGTGTTCTCATGATTGGCATCAGTGGGGCCGCAAGGCTCAATGATTTCATCCATGATGAGCTTCCCAAAACTTATCTCGCTGTTGGAAAACTGGGAGTGGAGACACCCACAGGGGATCACACCTCTGAAGTTTCTCAGCGAGATGACTCCCTCTATCTCAAACAAGAAATCGCAAGCTTCACCAGAGACTTTATCCAGGAGAGACTCCGGGATAAATTTCTCGGTGACTACTGGCAGGCCCCCCATAAGTACTCTGCCGCCAAATTTGAGGGAAGAAATCTCCATGAGTGGGCGCGGGAAGGAATCGAAGTCAAAAAAGAGCCGGTTTTAAGAAAAGTTCATGAAATCGAAATTGTCCGTTACGTCTTTCCCTATCTCTCTGTGAGAGTGAGGGTGAGCTCAGGCACCTACGTGCGCACTCTCTTCTCCGATATGGCCCGCTACCTCGGGACCCTTGGCTCCCTTATCGCTCTTGTCCGGGAGAGTGTAGGGGAGATTAGTACCGAGACTTCCTTGAAGCGAGTGGACTGGCCAAAAGAGAGGGAAGAGAAATTTATTGAAAAAGGAATCCGGGTTGATGGGATTCTTCCTTTTCCCACTCTGGCGCTTGATTCAGATAATATGCTGGCCTTTCGGAATGGGGCCTTCCTCAAGAATCTGGATGTGAATGAGAGTGAATTCTACTGGATGAGTTCCCAGGAAGGAAAACTTCTGGGCCTGGGTCAGAGATTCGGAGACGAGATCAGACCAAAGATAAATTTCCATTCTTAGGTCCAATCGTTTTCCTCATCTCATCGTATCCTTCCCGTACTTTCTCCCAGCAAGCCTTGGCAAATTCATCGGCCGAAGCAAAGTCTTTTGGTTCAATTTCTTTATGGACGATGATGCCCACGTGTTGACCCGGTTTAATGAGTTTATTTTTTCCGATGATTCCCCGGGTTCCGTAAATACTAGTGGGGATAACAGGAATGTTCTCATTGTAAGCAAAGACGATGAGGGTTTTTTTGATCAGGGAAAATTCTTTCGGAGCTGAATCCTTGGACCTCGTTCCTTCCGGATAGACCTGAATCCCGCACTTTTCAGTCTTCAGGCGCCGACGAACCAAAGAAAAAACTTTCTTCCTGGAATCAGCAGAGGATCGTGAAACCGGGAGAGCACCGCTGATCCAGCCCAAGAGACCTATGAAGGGGATATAGAGAACTTCCTTCTTCATGATAGGTGGTGCCTGATACATGGTCGCAAGCAAGGGGATATCCATATAGCTCTGGTGATTGACGATGTAGAGGCCGTAGGGAGGAGTTGTTTTCAATTCCTCGGATCTCTGATCTTCTGCCGTTGTGATCCGGGCCGAGAGTCCGTATTTCATGATGACGCGAAACATAAAGCCCCACATGGGGTAGGTCACTTTCATGCGAGTCTTCATAGGAAAGGGAATGACAAGCAGGCAAGTCGGGATAGCGACAATGAGAAGGACAAGAAGGGCGATAAGGCCCTTTATTTGAGCGAGAATGACCATCTCTGGATATTATTTAAATCGCCTAAAACCGGCAAGGAATGTGGGATGTTTTTGTTCAAATATTCCAACGTTTACGCTATAATTTTCAAGATCTTTAGAGTCTCAATTGAGGAGTGAATCGTGTCCACAAGTATGATCGCCATGGGTGTAGCTATTTTTTTGGTCCTAAACCTTGTTATTGGTTTGGCCATCTTAAGCCTCCTTTTCGGAACCTTTGAAACTTTCTTCGGTAAGCCGAAGCTCACTATTTTAAAGACTTCTAAGAACGGTCATTTCTTCGCCTTTGGTTTCCAGTGGAACGCGGCGAAGGAACCAGCCTCCATGGATGTTGTCCGCCTCCGCCTTTTCAACCCATTCGGCAGCCCTACTCAGGTAGAGCTCTCTCAGGGATTTGAGCCGAAGACTTCAAGCTTTGCAACAGAGGTGGACATGGGGCCAGGACTCATCGAACTCCTCGGCGCTCAGAATTTTGAGTTCGCCATGGTTCAGGTTGAGATCTACTCTTCAAAAAAAGGGATCAGCTTTCAGTTCGATATGAAAGGCCCAAAGTTCAAGAAGCTTGTATCTGAAGCCTCTCAGACGGTTGATGAGTTCGTCGCTTCTCGTAAGATGGACCAGAAGCAATCTTCCAAGCCACCAATCGATATCCCGATGAGATCTTTTATCGCTGATACAGTTCCTGGAAAAGGTCCTCAGCTTAAGCTTGCAACGAATCCAGTATTTGCCGGTGAATTCGCCGCTGCACCTGCTGCTGGAGGCGGAGCCGCTGCTGCTGCCCCGGCCGCTGATAACTTTGCTGTCGCCAAGGTCTGGATCGAGCCAGGATGTATCGTCTGTAACGCCTGTGAAGATATCTACAAGGATGTTTTCGAGGTTCTTGCTGACACCTGTATCATTCGTCCGAACGCGCCTCTTGATGATGGTCTTCGCATCCAGGAAGCTGCTGAAGCTTGTCCGGTTGAGGTCATTAAATTTACAAAAGCTAGCTAAT